>CAJCHQ010000618.1 GCA_903970295.1 Bryobacterales bacterium | reverse complement strand
CTCGATTGTGACTTTGGTCATCTTGTCACCGACTGTGAGCGATTTGACGACATCCAATCCACTGGTGACGCGACCGAAGACGGCGTAGCCGCCACCCATATCGTTGAGTTCCATGTGGGGTCCAAGAGTGAAATAGAATTGCGAACTGGCCGAGTCTGGATTCTGACTTCTAGCCATGGCGAGAACACCGGCAGCATCATGCTGTAAATGCGGATTAGAGGGATTAACTTCCAGCTTGATTGTTCTTTCTCGATGAGTCTTGGGGTCGATATATCCACCAGTGCCGTTGCCTTTAGGATCGCCGCCCTGGATGCAGAAGCCGGGCACATGGCGGTGAAACGTCAAACCGTTGTAGAAGCCCTTGCTTACCAGGTCGAGAAAATTGTCGGCGGTGATCGGTGCTTCAGCTTTATAGATGCGGACCTTGATCAAGCCCTTATTCGTCTCCATGTCCACGATCGGATCTTTGTCTGTTTTAGCAGCCAAAAGAGCCTGGTCGTTCGAGCGAGCAGCTTGAGCTGAACTCGTGATCAAAACAGAAAATATCGATGATACCGCCAGCAGTATCACTAGTAAAAGGTTGCCGCTTCCAACTAATCTTTGCACGCGCATTCGCTTGATAACTCCAGAGGGACAAAAACGACTCGATCTTAGCGCATGCAAAGATTAAATTCCGGCATCCTAAGCCTTTCTTCGCTTATTTCAGCAAGGCCGAGACAGAGTTCTCTACTTCACGACAGAGACGACGAGAGTGCCCGACGGTAAACTGCTTTTCGAATAATTGACCGGTATGACAACATTGGTGGGCTCTTTACCAGAGCACTCAAAGGCGATCCAGCCGACACTTTCGTCACCGGGCATGAGCACGCGCAGCCCGAACCGCGAACCTTCTATATCGTGACGGCTGCCGTCGACGCCGATGGCTGTGCCGCGGTAGCGCTTGCGGTGCTGGTCGGGCGTGAGATTTTCGTAAACGATCGGTCCAGCCACGCCCAGGGTGCCAACTTCGGCCACGCCCGTGGCGACCCGACCAGCCAGACCCAGCTTGGGCTCGGAGATCGTGCCGACATAACGGGCAGACGTAGCCGTTTTCATTACTCCGGCGACATTGGCCTGGGCGATGTCCCCATGAACGAGTGCTACTTGCGAACTGTCGTTTTTGATTGTCAGCTCGATAAATCTGATGTTTTGATCGCGGCAGCGGGCCAGCGGTGCTTTCGGCAGAAGCTTGGCCACAGCAGAAACTGTGGCTGCCCGAGCCGAGCCCTGTAAGGCTTGGCCGGTAGGATTAACCGCCTGAGTTGCGCTCAGCGGCGACCTGAGGCTGTCTTCGATGGGGGTGGCCGGGTTTTCCGGAGTGCGGGCGTAGTTGAAGGGAACGCCTGTGTCGGGCATTGTCTGCGTATTTGTAGTCAATCCGGGCAGCAGACCGGGGCTTTGCAGCGTCTGTGCCGGCACTGTCGGTGGCTTAGCCTCTTGACTCGGTGGCGCAGCCGCAGTCGTCGATTGCTCAGGGTTAGGGATGAATACAGCCTGGCCGGGCGCCGGTTCAGTCGGCGCAGCTGCACCTCGCAGAGGCACGGGAGCGCCTTGAGGCTGCGCTTGCGCGGACAAACCAATCAGGGCCGCAGCCAGGACAATTAACGACACTCGCATCATAAACCTTGGATTCCCCGGAACAAGCCTGCTTGGCAGTAATCATTAGATAGGTTACTGCAACTCGACCGCAGGCGCGCGTCTTTTTGCGAACGCCCGCATTTGCAAAGCGATTAAATTGGTCTCTAGAGAGCGAAACCAGGCAGCCCTTTAGCTTCCCTCGATCTAGCCGAGGCGTGTGCAAACTAATGCTGACGTTGGCCGATTAAATGGTATTGCACCTTGCATCGAGGTTGAGGCTCACCTTGCTTGACTATCGAAACTCGCTCCAAACCCTCGAATGTGGTGCCCCCGTTGCCTAAAGTCATAACAATCGCTTCCTGGGCGTTAGTGCTGTAGACCGGGTGCTGATAGCGCACGAAGGCAGCGCCGCCGGCTAACTTTTCGACATACAGCGGAAATTCTGTGCCCGAGTCTGAGCCAATCGTATAGCCGGAATGGGCGCTACCTTTGATTGTCCAAACGTTCGTCGTATTCGGGCTGAATGAGCGCTCGAAGCCGGCTTGGTTCTGGGGAGAAGCCGCCTCCACCTTGGTGCGATCGCCTTTCACCAGCCATGAACCCATAAAGCCCGGCGGCAACGCTACCTTGCTCACGCCCCCCTGGATCACATGCTGCGGCGGAGCGCTGTCTGCCTGCGCTCTGCCTTGATTGCTGAAAGCATTGCCCTGCATCGGCGGCGCTTTGGGCTGTGGCTGAATCATCTGCGGCGCTGGATAGGTCGAATAGGAGGAGCCACTGCTTTGAGGCGTCATCACCGACTTTTCCTGAATGCCGCCCTGCAAGGGAGTCCCCTGTGCCGACGCAGCCGTCACAGCGCTGGTTAAAGCTATCAGAAGAAGTGCGAATCTTCGTCCTACCGACATCATCCTGTTCATCTCGCCTCCAAGCGTGGCGCCCACGTAACTAGTAAAGGCTGAAACTGCCCAAAGGCAATTCCTCAGCTAAAAGTGGATTGTAACCGAAAAAATTAATTCGCTCAAATTATTAATTCGAGTCGCTGGACGGGCGACCGCGTCGAAAGCTGTCAGATCGCACCACTAGTGGTGCCGAACTCAATTATTACAGCTTGGGCGCAGTAGCAGGAGTAACTTTAAGAGCAGGCTTCTTAGCCGGTGATGTTGTCACACGGGCAGTTTTGGCCACGGCTTTGCGGGCCGGTGCCGGCATAGAGGCAGCTTTGGTCGGCGAGGTTTTGGCCTGGGCGACGCTAATCGACTTCACAACCTGGCTTTTCGCAGACGGTAACGTAGTCACGTTGCTATCAAGGGCATCCTTCGCTTCGGCAGGCACTTCGGCTTCCGTCGCAATCGGCGCCTCTTCACTAAAGCCCAGTTCTTTCAATTTTTTATAGGCCGATTGCCCTGTGGCAGTATTAGGTTCGGCAATAACAATATCGATCAAAGGTGACAGCGCTTCCGGGTTGCGATGTTGTCTGATCAGCAAATCTGCTTTCAGCAACTGCGCTTGATTGCGGATCTGGGCAAACTTGATGGCCGTCTGTCGCTCCATCTGAGCCTGGCTTTTCATATTGTCGTACTTGGCAAACGTATTGGCTAATTTATTGTGGGCATCGATGATGTCGGCCAACCATTCGGAAAAGCGACTGACATTTTGCTGCAGATCGGCGGGTCGCGATGCTTGCACCATCAAACGCAACTCTTGCAAACGCCCGCGAGCGTC
>CAJCHQ010000617.1 GCA_903970295.1 Bryobacterales bacterium | reverse complement strand
GCTTCCATATTATGGTCAAGCTTTTCACACCAATACATCAGGTATAAGCCTTCAGCGGTCGAGCCTCTCTGGGTCAAGAAGGTGCTCAGTTGTTCCTTCGCCTCGGGAATTTTGCCCATCTCCAGAGCTAGTTTGATGTATGTCATCACCGCATGTGGAGTCTGAGTGATTTTTGCAGCTCTCTTTGCTTGTGTATAACCATACGCAACGTACTCCGGTGACCCGAGGAGCACACAGGCATCGGCTATCGGTTCCAAAAACTCTGGGTTTGCGCGGTCTAACATTGAACCTAAGTTCAGTTCCTCGAAGGCTCTCGATGCGTTATGTTCCGCGAGGAACGACTTGCCGAGCGACAGGTGCAACTGTGCAAATCCTGGGCGCAATTTGACCGCTTCATTGGCTGCGTCCTGAGCCGTTTTCCAATCCTCGGCTCGCATTGCGGCATCAGCCAAATGTGCTTCGTAAAGAGACAGTTTTTCCGGAACTGTCTTTTGTGCTTTTGCTGTATCGACAGCTAGTTTTAGATAGGGTACCGCCTCTTTGTACTTTCTCGCCGATATGTAAGTTAGCCCGATAGTTTCATTTGCAGGCGCACATTTAGGGTCGATTTGAAGAGCCTGCTTAGCTCTTTCGACTGCGGTGTCTTTGCCGTCCATGAAAAGAGCGTGTGATAAAAGCCCCAGCGTTCTCGCATCAGTTGATTCCCACTGCGCGGCTGTTGTCCATAGACTAAGGTCGTTAAGCCAGACAGTTTCCCGCCAGATCGAAAATCCACATAAAACTACTGCTACAACGATTGCCGGCTTCAGATAATTCTTCTCTATACCGAACTTTTCTAAAAGCAAATTGGCCGCTATTAATGTCAGTCCTAACAACGGAATGTAAAAGCGTTGATCTGAGGCTATCTCGTGTCCGACAAATATGAAATTAGTAACAAGTCCGCCCACCGCGACCAATGCGCCGAAGGCGGCCAGCGGATACTTTTTCAGCCATCGCAGCGAAATTGCCAGAGCAATGATCACACCAAAACCCAATATCGCCAGTGGTGTCACAAAGGCATGGGGGGTTGGATCGTTAGTGGTGATACCAATCGGTAGTAAGAGATAACGTAAAAAGTAAGTGACTATCGCGCTTGCTTGTGCCATCGTCCAATCGGCTCTAGACAGTAGATTGGCATCGACGCCATTGTCTAGCAATGCCGGCACCTGAGTGCGTAACGTGCAAAGAGCAGCTATTGAGGTTGCTCCGAAGAAAGCAAAATCTTGCCATCTGTCTTTGAGCCACGTATTTAATTTCTCTTTGGGTGGCTTCAAAAGCAACGCCAGACCGATGATAATCAGCGGAAAACTCACGGCTTGAACGCTGCACAGCAAGCCTATCGCCAGGAACAGAATTGATGCAAAATACCAGCAGACAATTGGAATTGCTTCTGTTGCGTAAAATCCAACCATGAAAAGATTGAGAGCCAGAAGCAAGTTGCATCCTGCCAGCAAACCCGCTCTACCCGAAAGGTAGCTGACTGTTCCTGCCGCGAGTGGTTGGCAGACAAAAAGAAGAGCTACGAGAAATGCACCATTGTAAGGGTCGCACTTGACGCGTTTGTCTTCTTTTAACCAGAAAAGCGCCTGAAAAACAAACAAGAAGAGATAAATGCAGGTAACAAGATGCAGTGTTATATTGACGAAGTGATACCACGCCGGTCTGCCTGGAAACGATTGCGTGTCCCAAAAATATGTAGCCAGAACCCAGGGCTCTCCAAATGGTTTGGCTTGTGCCATCGACACCAGTTGCAACCAGAGAGTATCGGTGGGATACGCCAGTGTTTTTATCTGTATATTGATTGAGTCGTTGAAGGAAGTGCCACCAAAAAGCAATGTGCCAAATATGAGGATGGTGGCTACAGTAATTATGGCGCTGTAGGTCCATAGCTTGCGCCAGTTGATTATGATTTTCGCATCCTGCAGAATCTCTTTTCTGCGAAATGTTCTGGCGATTTTTCGGTTTTTGACTTTGGACAGTTTAGAGATATCCAGCTCTTTTTTCGCCTTTTGCTTTGACTTTAGCGATTCGTCTTTTGCTGGCATTCTTTTATTTACCTGAAGCCTGGTCTGCCCTTAGAAATCCATTCTTGAAAAGAAGGCGGTTCGGCGCCACCCACATGCTTGTCCGTCGATTTTTGCGAAGATGCATCGTGTTGACTAAAGTAATTAGCCAATAACTCATTATATCTGGATATATCTTCCGGATTGTATGACTTTTGTCCCGCTGCTGGATGTGACTTTGGTCCTGCGATACGAGCAGACTCGGCAACCCTCTCCGGGCTTTTCTCTGGCTCTTGACTCCTCGAATCGTGGCTCACTTGTTTGCCATCTATGAAAAAGCCAGATTCTTTTGGCTTGTCACGATCGTTTTCGGCGGTTTGAGAATTGGTGC
>CAJCHQ010000616.1 GCA_903970295.1 Bryobacterales bacterium | reverse complement strand
AAGCTTCCACGCGATTGTCTCGGCAAGATCTTTCTGTGCAGGGGCAACAAACAGTTCAATACGGTCAACCATTCGGTCAAAGCCTGTCGCCAGCCGGTGCTCAGGTCAACTCTTCTGGGGCTCAACAAACCCAGTACGGTCAACCACTTGGTCAGAGTCTGCAGTCGCAACCACAACCGCAATACGGTCAACCACTCGATCAGAGCTTACCGCAACAACCGCAGTACGGTGCACCACTCGGTCAGAGTTTACAGGCAACTCCACCTTCTAATACCGCCGGAGATACCACAGGCGCACCGCCAGTAGCACCGCCGTCGGAACAATTCATGTCGCCGACTTCTTTGATCGATCTTAATAGCGCCAGTTTTGGCAAACTGACGATCGATTTATCTAACGCTCAATTCAAAGAGTCAAGTATCGATCGCGGCGAATTAGTAGCACAGGACATGGACTTCCGCCGCGGCATGCTGAAAGGTTTGAGCCTGCATGTAGTGGGCGGCAGATTCGAGCAATTCATTTTCGACGAGATGTCGATCGCCACGAGCGGTGATTTGCAATTCAACCCAACCGCTCTTTTGAGTGACAAAGTTCTTCAATTCGCTACGCCCGCTCAAGCCGACATATTTGTCACAGTCAGTCAGGCCAGTCTCAATCAATTTCTTGATTCGCCCAAAACATTGGAAAAGCTCTCGGTTACTGCCAGCAAACGCATCGGTGCCCTGGCCAGTCTCTTCGGCGCTGCCAATCTGGAATTGCAGATCACAAACGCTCAGGTAGTTTTGGCTAAGGCCAATAAGATCATCATCGACGTCAAAGCAAATGTCGGCATGAAAGGGGTGGGCGTACCACTCTCATTCCAGATCGACGCTAAGCTGGGCATAAAAGATGGTTGGGTGGAAGTGACCGACACTCATTTGATTACCAATGGTCAGGAGCTTTCGCCTCAGATCTCGGAGATGCTGGTGCACAAGATCAATAGCCTGGCAACCTGGGGACAGAAGTCGGAAGACATCAAATTTCAATTTACAGAGATTAAGGTGTTGCCCGGCAAACAATTTATCGTTAAGGGTACAGCTCTGATCAGCCGATTGCGTATGAGCCGTGGACCCGAGCTGCCCGCCGGTAGCGGCGCCTCCGGCAATCAACCAAACTGGCCAAATCAGCAAAATTCACAGCCAAATCTGCAAGGCATGCCCGGACCGCCCTCCCGATAAGCGGTGCGCGGGATATACTGTTAAAGGTCAACAGCGATAAACGAAAGCGAGAATGAATGTTCCGGCGGCGCGACAATCGGCAATGGGATCAACTCAGACCAATCAAGTTCACCAGACATTTCACAAAGAACGCCGACGGTTCTGTGCTCGTCGAGTTCGGTGATACCAAAGTCTTTACCACGGCCAAAATCGAAGAAAGAGTGCCGGCTTTTCTGATCGGTAAAGGTGAAGGCTGGATTACTGCTGAATATTCGCTTTTGCCAGGCTCGACCCTACAAAGGTCGCCGCGGGAAGTGACACGCGGGCAACCGTCAGGTCGCACCAGTGAAATTCAACGCTTGATTGGGCGATGTTTGCGCGCCGTGATCGATCGCCGAGCGCTGGGCGAGCGCACAATCACTATCGATTGCGACGTATTGCAAGCCGATGGTGGCACCCGGGTAGCCGCTATCAGTGCCGGCTTCCTGGCTCTCTATGATGCCCTGCTAAAATTGCGCAAATCCGGTTTGTGGGACGAATTGCCGTTGACGGAGCATATGGCTGCAGTGAGCATCTGCCAGGTGAACGGGCAACTTTTGCTGGACCCCAATTACCACGAGGATTCGCAAGCCGAGATGGACAGCAACATTGTTCTGACTGAGTCAGGCAAGGTGCTCGAACTGCAGATTACGGCTGAAACCAAACCCTACGAGTCGGCAAAGGTCGCCGATCTGATGGATTTGGCCCAAAAAGGCATCAAAGACATCATCTCGATGCAATATAGCGCCCTTAAACAGCGATAAATTGACCGCGCCGGGCTGACTGGCGCGATTAATATTACAAATTGCAAGCAGCTGAGGGTTTCTGTCCCCATTGCTGGGCGACGAAGCGCAGAATGGAAGTACTTTCTAGGACAACCTTAATCTACCTACTTTTGTGTGGGAGTTTCAGCCCAGGTTGACAACTACCGGCAGGTGAGGCAGTAATTGCAGTCCGAATAAGCCCAGGCCCCCGAAACCACGACGATAAATTTTATGTACGCACCTGCTGACAACACGCGTCCTGCCCTTACACTAGTAGCCAAGCCAGGACCTCACGAGAATCCCCAACCCTTGAAAGACGAAAATTCCGGTCTGTTCGATCCGATCAAAGCGACATTTCGCGACGTGACAATGACCAAATTGATCGCTTCCTGGTGGCGCGTATTTTTTCGCATCTACAAACTGCAGGGACTGAGGGAAGCACTGCGCGTTTTGCCGATCGTTTGGGTGATCATCAAATCGGTGCGTGGTTTCTCCCGCTATCACGCGGCTGAATACGAGCGCATGAAAGCGGCACCGGAAGACAGTCAAGACCTCGAAGAAGCAGTTCTGACCAGCGAACAGTACGAGGAATATCGGCTGCTCGGTCGCTGGCTCTGCAAACAATTACATGACCTGGGACCGACGTTCATCAAAATCGGTCAGACGCTTTCGACCAGGGCCGACCTGTTGCCACTACCGGCGATGCTGGAACTAGCCGTGCTGCAAGAAAACGTGGCGCCGTTCCCCGACCAAATCGCTCGGGCGACGATCGCTCGTGAATTGGGCGGGCAGCCGGAAGAATTGTACGCTACTTTCGACCCGAAGCCGATCGCCGCTGCCAGTCTTTCTCAGGCCTACCGCGCCACCTTACATGACGGGCGCGAAGTAGTCGTGAAAATTCAACGACCGAATTTGCCTCAACTCATAGCTCGAGACGTACAAGTCTTAGCCGCTGTCACCGATGAAGTGATGAAGTATCCAAGTCTATGCCGCCATACTGACTGGCCTGGCGTCGTCGAAGAATTCGCCCGCACGATTTTTGAAGAAATCGACTACATCCGTGAAGGTCGCAACGCCGATATCTTCCGTCATAACTTCCGCAATTTCACTCAAGTCTGCATTCCTCGCATCGTCTGGAGGCTTACGGGCCGCCGTGTTTTGACGATCGAATATATACCGGGCAGCCGCATCACCGACTTGCAGGCTTTGAAAGAACAGAATCTCGATCCAGCAGAAATCACAAGCGTCGGAGCCAACTTCTATTTGCGTCAATTGTTGGAAGACGGCTTCTTTCATGCTGACCCGCATCCCGGCAATATGAGAATCATGCCCGACGGTCGCATCGGTATCTTCGACTTCGGCATGGTTGGACGGATCTCCAATGACTTGAAACAGCATCTCGTCAATGCTTTTCTGCACACGGTCCAGAGAGACTATCGCGCTCTCGTCGATGATTTTGTCGGCATGGGCTTTCTCGACGAATCAGTCGACCGCGACGCTTTATTCGCTGATCTCGGTCCAATCATCGATGCCCGCTTTGCCGAAGGTATGACGAAAGTGCGCTTCCGAAAAATGCTTTTTGACTTCTCGGATGTTTGTTACCGCTATCCGTTCCGCCTGCCGACCGAATTCACATACGTCATGCGCGCATTACTCACACTCGAAGGCGTGGCACTGTCGATCAATCCAGACTTCAATTTCATTGACGCCGCCCTGCCATTTGCCCATCGCATCGTTCTCAAAAACAACGGCGTGCTTGGTCAGGCGCTGCTCAAAGAAGTCTTCAGCGAGGGTCGGTTCAATCCAGGCGCTGCCCTCAATCTCTTTAAAGCGGCCGCACGTCTGACTGCTGAATTCAGATAAACAGACAGCTTCTCTATTTCAAACAGCTTCTAAATTTCAAACAGGCAGCTCGAGAGCCCGTCTTTGAAGCCGCGGCTCAACCCAGCCGTAACTCATTGGCGGGACTATCAGCGAGCATCAGTCACGTTTAAGTAACGATCGCTATGTAGTCTTTTCTAGACAAAACAGATAGCGCTCTTTCAGTAATTACAAGATTGATTTCGCTACACCGCGAGACCGACGCGCTTGCGGGCGTACTAAATTGCCGCCCCTCCTGGACTTCTCGTTACCGCTTTGCGAAATGGAAACTAGCTATGATCAATCGCCCCGATGCCAATGACAGCACCAATCTCAGGACTGGCGAAAATGCTTTTACCGTTCCCAAATTCATGGCTGAATATCAACAATATTTGGCAATCTACGGAAAAGCTGTGCATCGTCCTGCAAGCCCAGACACTCCAGCCGGCACAACACTTGACGTGCCTGCCTTGCACACCACCAGTGGTGCAGCCGCAGATAAAGACCTCGAAGAAAAAGCTCGAAAAACTCTGTCCAGCGGGGACGCCAGCGCAGTCGATAAGCTCAGGTCACTGGATGCACTCAGTCGAGCCGGCGTGCACGAAATTAAATTGCAAGACAGAGACCGCACTCGCTCGTACAAAATCGAAAAAGAAGATTTGGGCGGCGGACGCTCATTCCTGCATCTGTTCGCCAATGATGATCAGGGTGTCAAGCGCATTGTCTTGCGCGGCATCGGTGATAGCAAAGGCAATTACGAACACGAGCGGGACAATGATGGGAAATCAGTGAGCTTCGAGGGTAGCAAATGGTCGGAGAAAATGGCCGATCGCTCACTTCTTTGCAGGCATACCGAAGGAGATACGTCAGGTCAACGACCGGCACCGCGACCGCCCGTCGATAACAGCGATCGCTCTACTCCACTGCCGGCACCAAGACCGCCGATTAACAAAGGCGAAAAGTTAGATTTTCAACCCGACCACGAAAAAATTGAGCACCAAAAAAAGCAGGGTGAAGTAGAACAATCCCCGCCTATGCAGGAAAGCACTGCCCGCACCGCAATCTCCCGAGAGCGCTTCTATGCGCACCAACGCGACGGAAAGAGTTGTGGCTCCACGAGTTTGGCGATGATGGAAGCCGACTTCAAGACTGGCAGGCCGCCCAGCGCGAATGAATTGCAACGGCTCGAAGATCAAACAGGAACCACCCGGGCCGGGCGTTTCCCAGGCAGTGTCGAAGATATGGCTCATTTCGGGCGAAATCTGTCGGGATTGCAGACAAAGGCGTACACCTATCGCGCAGGAGATATCCGAGAGATCCACGATCTCGACCAGGAGCTAGCCCAGGGGCACGGCGCCTTGATTCGCATCCGCAACCCGCACACCGGCAACCCCCACTGGATTTACTGTGCCGGCAAAGACAAGAGCGGCAACTACATAGTGGGCGATCCGGATCGGCACAACAATGACGCATTCGGTCACGACCGACCGCTGACCCAAGAACATCTGTGGTCGATGATGCGACATCGCGATGGCTTCGTCGCCGGCTGGTCATAGCGGTGACTGGCTCAGCAACTGATATTACAGCTGCCTAAGCGGCTGGCTCCGAGTCAGTTGATGCGGCGCTCTCGCTTGCACACACTTTAAGAGCAGTCCAAATGAAGAGCGCGCTAAGCACGCACAAACTGACGAAGAATGGATTGATCGTAATCAAGCCGTGAGCGAGGTAAGTGTAGTGTATGAATGTGTAAAAGGGTAATTCGAAAACGAGCAAGCAAGCCGCAACCAAAATCAAGCAGCCGATGCGCACTGGTTTGGACAACGGCATCTGGGGCAAGAGTTTGAAGAAAGCGATCACGGAAGCAATCAGCATGACCAGATCGTAATTTTGGCAATAAGGCGAAGTGACTATTCCCAAAGGCATACAGGCAGCGGAAAGCTGCATCAGTCGAGCCGAGCTTCGAAATCTGTGGCCCAAATAGCATAGAAAACAAAGTGCGACTGCATAAGCAACTATAGCAACAGGCGTGATCACATGCGCTACTACGTTGGCATCAGTGCCCAATATGCGCATCAATTGCCCGCGCAACACCGGATGCAAATACGGACCAGTCAATTCGAGATGTTGCGATGATTGATTGAGTGCCGCAAGCCAATGCGAATAGATGGCGGTGCCGAAAATGCCAAGCGACAAAAGAAACAAAAAGACTGTGGACAGAGCTGTACCTAGCAGCCACCGAATTTGACGAGCACCGGTCATTAGAGCGATGAATGGCAGCATTTGTTGCGGCTTGATCGTCCACGGTGCAAACAAAATTCCGGACAATACCGACTTTTTCTTTTGCCAGAACCAGACTGAGAGGGTCCAACCAAGCCAAACAAATGCCATCGGTTTTGCCACTCGGATCACTTCCCAGATCGGTCCTGAAAGCGAGGCAATACCAGAGACTAATAAAAATTGACGTTCTGATAATCGACAAATTTCGGACCAGAGCACGAGCGATACGCTCAGACAAGCGAGGATGGCAAATTGCCAAACTCGATAAGCCAAAACTTTTGGCACCAGGGCGATCGGCAATATGAATGGTGCCGAGAGAGGCGGTTCGCCCATAGGAGCAGGCTTAATCGGATAATCTGGAAAGTCGCTTTTGAGCTGCTGGTAAA
>CAJCHQ010000615.1 GCA_903970295.1 Bryobacterales bacterium | reverse complement strand
GCCAACTGTTCTGCCCCTAACTCATCGAAAAGTGGCTTGAACTCTGGCAAGATGGTTGCTCGTGCATGGTTTTGTGCCAGGCTCAGATACTGACCAATCATGGGCAGCAAAGCGTAGTTGTAAATCGAGGGTCCCAGGCAGAACGCAGCTGCAGGATCTTTGGCAACAAAATTTTTCATAGACGCCACGGCTGCATCGAGAAGTCTGACGCTAAGAGTGTTGGTCATTTGCAGTAATCCTTTCAAAGCGGGGAGAAGCGGCCACATAGATTGGTGCTGCCTCGTAAAGATATCGGCGGTTGCTGATTTAGCGAGTCGGCTGCAAGTTAAGCAGCTACGGAAGCGCAGCAGATAGAGGAAGAAGTTGATGAAGTCGGGATAAAATGAGGAAGACAAGGTAGCTGAAGGTGAGCACCGCTCCGGACATCAGATAGATCATGTCTGTCGCGCGGCTCGTCGTGCTGAACATGCAGACGCAGCCGATCAGAATGAGCCCGAGCACTGCGATCAGCAGCATGCTGAACACGGGCGCAAAGTTGATGCCCGAGAAGAGACAGATCGGAACGGTTGCAGCCATGACGCCGGCAGTGCAGATAAATGCACCTGCAACAGTCGATACGCCGAACTCTTTTAGGCGCATACTGAGCAATGTAGCGATGAACAGCCCGCAGATGAACGTCCGTGCGGACAAGCCGAGGATGCCTGCTGGCGGAGATGCTACCGCCGCCCATAGCACGAAAACGCCGCCGATGAATGCGATAGCGAGCACGATGAACGCAAACATCGATCGCGCGTTACGTCCGAGCCATGAGCCTGCAGCACCACTGAGCAAGCTGATGGTGATAAGCAGTCCAACTTTTGCGAGAAAAGTGGTTTCCAATATTTTTCTCCTGTGTGAACAACGCACAATTACGTTGTCCTGTGTAGACAATTCAGCAGGAAGCGCTGTACAAGCACCGCTCTGGCTAAAGCAAGCGATGGGGATTTGAGAACTGAGCTATAGTCCCGCGCAGCAGGCCAGCGCGGAACGAGTAAGAAAGGGCTTTATCGCGCGGATTACCGCTTGATGCATCATGACAAAGGATGATTTGCCGATGCGTCCCAATTTTCCGACCTCTTTCTGTCGCGCATCCAAGTCGGTCTGGTAGATGCTGCTCAGATTGCCGCCGCCGTTTGCAAATGACGTTCTGTCCAGCGTATGCAGCCATTGACTGTGTGATATGACAGAACCGCCTGCAATTACCTTGCAGTTTAAAGCTGCTGGGAAGATCTTCTTCTAGTAGGTGTATCGATGTTTCTGCTGACAGGGTTTGGTTTGATTAGAGATATTTGGTCGCGATCAAAACGTACCGCTCAGACACGTACTGCGCAAGGCTGCCAAGAGTAGAATGCAAACAGTGCTCTATGTCTCGTTAGAATCTCGGGTAGCGGCTTTCGGGAGATTTAGATAGATTATCAAGTGTTTATAAATTAACTGCTCGCATTACACAATTGCCATGCGTCCCTAGCGTCAAAGAACTAGGACGCTACTCCACCTGAAGTCGTCAACGCATCTGCAAGTTTTCTAACATGGCATGACTGTGGCGGCAGCTTCACCAGTATCTACGCAGCGGTATTAGTGCAACGAACTAGCACCAACTTGCGCCAACTAGCCGTGGCGTAGCAGTGCCACTTCTTTAACATTCATGCTCATGGGGATAACTCGCTGCCATGAGGCAATCTAAAAATTGAGGTTTCTTTCCCTTAAGTACGAACACTGTTATTTCTCGCATCCTCCTCTCCTCGCGAAATCGCTAATAGGGTGCGATTGCAGGCAGCAGCATCGTTTTTTTACGGTGTTTACGTTAGCAACTTGTCCAATCCTGTGAGCAAAGCACACGCTAAAGAAGTAATCAACACTCAATTCTATCCGCAAACTCGCGCACCAGCTATGGTGCACAGACAAGTTCTTTCGCTATGCGCTCGCACATTTGGACCAAGCAGACTCGCCAGGAGAGCTACTTATAGCCCTCCTTCGACAACCCACGGAGGGATTTTTATGTTTGTAACCGACGCGATCTCGGGCGCCATCCGCCTATTCGTTTTGTTTGTATTGCCGTTTATGCTCATTCACGCTGGCTTCACGCGGTTAGCCGGCGGCAGAATCGAGGGCTATAGGTATGCCAATTTTTGCCTTTGCTGCATCCACACCATCTTCAGAGCAATCTGGAGAGGCGCGACTGTACTGGCTGATGGCGTTGCCACTGCGCTTCCGAGAAATTATGCACCATGGAAAATCGCAATCAAAATAGTCCTGCGTTATATCGTAGTTAGTGTGGCGGTGCTCGCGCTCATGACGTGTATGGCTTGCTTCAGCCACGCCGACTACCCGCTCTCAGGCGCACTGCATGGACTCTGACGCTCACCAGTCGCAAACAGCGGCAGCGTTTAAGTTGCGACCGGCAAAATGTCCACACCAAATATCCTTCTCTCTGGTGCGGCTAGCGCTGGGGCTTCCCGGCAAACCCATCGTTGGTCGACTTCTGGACCCTGAATCGTCTCACCCTCTTTGATCACATCGCCCTGGTCGAAAACATAGTAAGCAGCGTCATAAAGCGCCGCAGCCACTTCGCGTGGCTCTAATCCCCGATACCGGCATTGAAAATCGGGAAGCCCGAAGATTTCCAGCCCGAGGGTGTCCATGACTAGTTCGGTGGCTCCCCCAGAACTGACTTTGAACATTCGCACATTCACCGCTGGAAAAAGCAAATCGATATCAATGTTGTCTTTCTCCAAAAACATGGCTGGAGAAATTAGCTGCTGGCTAGGTATCCAATTCACGGCAAGCGCCGGCACCACTTCCAAAACCGCCCTGACGACGTTTTTGAAAAGAGCGAGCCGCTCCTTTCGATCGAGCAGACTGGCAAATAAGTCTGTGATGAACAAAACGGAACTATGCTTGCTTGCGATCGATTCGCACTCCGGCCACAGCCAACTCTGCTGGACCACGGAGGCAAGCAAATCCTTCTCTACTGGCTCTTGCTTGCTCAAAAGAGCGACTTGAGCCAGCATTTTGTTGCCGTCTTCATATACGCTTTCATGCTCGGGAAACGAGCATAACAGGGCTTTTCCTTCCTCACCGCCAACTAACTCCACTGCCCCGCAATATTTGCGCAAAGCAGGCAGAAATATCTCAGCATCCAACGAGGAAGGATTTTCGAGGAGCAATTCAGCACTATATACAGATACGTTCAAATGTCGCGACCTGATGGTGATCGAATGCGCTAATTTTAACGGCGATTGCGAAAAATGTCTCGGTCCCACAAAAAAAATCAATATCTGTACAAACGCTAAAGGTGAGCAATGCTCACCCTTAGCGCCTCTTCCAAAGACCGTTATTTCGTAAGCGAATTATTTCGGCGGATTAGCAGCCTCGGCAGCTCTCGCTTTTGCCTGTTCGTCAGCACTGAGGACCGTGCCTTTCTCGTCGGTGTAGACCGTTTGAGATCGACCCTGTTGATCGGTAATCGTATTCCTGTAATGACCCGTGGTGGGCTGCCATTCGGTGTCAATTGACTTGACGCGCTTGACGTGGAAGCCGTTACCGCCATCTTCAAAGTCCATCGCCGGATCGTGCGATATAGACTGGTGATACTCAAGATGTCTACTCAACAAACGTCCTTGATCATCCATTGTTTCGTTGCCACTAAAAGTGGTGCGGAACATGCCCATACCAAGATACGATCCGTCATCGAAGGCGCCGTCATAAGTGCGCGTCTTGTGTCCGGCACTATCAGTTCCTTCCGCCACATCGCGGCGCCTGATCCCATCGGTTGACTCAGTCAACTGTTGAAATGGTGTTCCTTCAGCTAAACCTTTAGGTGCTAGCGGATTGAACTTGCCGTCGACCGGTTGAAATACCTGGGCACTTTCAGCGGTGAGAGACTGCAAATTGAGGGGCTCATAACTGGCTTGGGTAATAGGCTTGCCGGTTTCAGCCGGATTACCACTTTCAGGAGGCTTACTGGGTTGCCCAGAAGGCGGTGGTTGTTCGGCAGGTGGTGTTGCTGGCGGCGTCATTTCGGTGTTCGGTGGTATCGCTGGCGGTGCCTTTTCCGGAGGTGGCACTGAGATTTTCTGCCCAATCGCCAAGAAATCCGGATTGGGCATCTGATTCGCTTTGGCAATGGAATTGACCATGTTGCCGACTTCGTTCTGACTTGGCTGATGGTCGGCCTTCGTCAATAAATCGGTGGCAATTCGCCAGAGGTTGTCTCCCTTGACCGCTGTATAACTTGCCGACCCATCGGCGGCAACGTCAATTTTTCTTCCGTGTGCACCGAATTCCACGCTCGCCGGCTGTCCGGTCTGATTGCCCGCTCCATTTGGCGGCGGCGTACCGGATTCTACAGGCCGCTGCCCAGATTCGACAGGAGTCTGCCTACCCGCAGTTGGACTTGGCGGTGCGACATCCGGCAACATGCTCGCAATCGGATGTCGTAGGTCAAACTGCCTTGAGCCCCGGGCCGTTTCTTTATATTCGGTACCGTTAGCCGAGAGGGCCTGAGCCGCTTGTTTTGGCGCACCAAAGATAAGTACCTCATTTTTCTTGTCGTAACCAACGACTTGAAAATTCTGCAACTTCAACTCAGGTGGTAGGTTTAAATGATGCTGGTTGAGATTCATCAGAGTCTCGTTCAACTTCTGCGGTTCACCACGCATATCATGTAATTCTTTGAATACATGCGCCAAATCGGCTTTGCTATGCACATTTTGAAGATCGATCCCGACCTGCGCCAGTGGCGCTTCGGTTGGATTTGTCGCCATAAACACACCTGCCTTTGTCACGGAAGAGAGCTTGCAGGGGTATTGCCGTCAAACGGTGCAATCTCAATCGTTAGACTAAGAGTTGTAGGTGGCAAAACTATGGCGATTTTGTGTCATATCGATGGCGTAACAAAATTTTCGGTCAAAAAAGCCGCTTCGCGACCCGAGCTAGTTTGCGCCGCGCCGCTCTTCGAGAATCTTCTGCATCTTCTCGAAGTAGCGAGTGCCGTCTTCAAAATTGCCGGCTTTGTAGCTAAGTTCCGCCAGAGAGCGCATAACGTCCGCAGTTTCTATACTGCCGCGACCTATTTTCGTTTCCAGCACGGTGAGCAGGCGCATGTATAGCCTTTCAGCCTGACTCAGATCGCCTGATTGTTCGGCCAGGTGGGCGGCAGTGCGCAAAAGCTCCGCCGTCGAGTATGCGGCTTGGTCGAACCATTCCATAAGCTCGCTCTCGTCGAAATCGATTTCATAAATGTGCTTGTCGGACGTACTTGCCCGGCGCGTCGGCTTGAAGTGACGCAAAAAGGCTTCCGTCGCCTGGCGCGTCTGCAATCGATGCCACGGCAGCAAATGATCTTCACCAGTGGCGCGCACGAAACTTGCAGATGAATTAATACGGCAAATTAATAGCGTCCCCTGAACTCGCCCCATTAGTTGCCCCCGCGCTTGGAACTTCTACCAGTTTGCCGCCTGGATCAGTTCCTGTACAGGGCAGATGTTTCCTGGACTACGGGTTCACTTGTTTGCTGTGAGACTTTGGATACGGTCCCAGTTGGCCAGTTATTGCCTTCTGAATCAGACCACGCTGAGCTGGCCTGAACGCAAAAAGTAACGAAAGCCCGATCGGGGACGAAAAAGCTACGCGGATCATTGCCATTAGACAACTGGCTATAGTACCAACTAATCATCACTTCTTGACATCAGCCGTACAGGACTACTACTTCCGGGCTTTTTCATCAAAATTCGACTTCCGTTTATTCAAAACAAGCATGTTAACGCTTGCGGGAATCGACCATCGCAACGCAGCACAACCAATGCAGAATCGAGAGGACATATGACAGACCAAGCAGAAGTTTCGCAGAATTTTTGGGTCAGCACTTACGAGAAACTTTATGGCGAGAAATTGCGGCTGCTAGTCGCTGCTCCGTCCAAAACGCTTTTTCCAGACAAGCGTGAGCTGAACGACCTGCGAGCGGAACTAGCCGACGCATTGCGCCAGTTTCCCTGGAGCGTCAAAGACGGCAAGATTCAAAACCAGGCCTACGACTTCCGGGCCATCGGTGCCTGGTGCGTCGCTTTGCCACCTGCCGCTTTCCCGACAATTACGCGGAGGGTCGCTGCGCTATACGGAATCGCTGAAGAAATTCGTAGTCAGCGTCTTGCAGCCGACTAACAGCCAACAAAG
>CAJCHQ010000614.1 GCA_903970295.1 Bryobacterales bacterium | reverse complement strand
CGTATCTCCAAAGCACCGCCGTTTTTAAGAGGGGGCAAAAGCTCGAGAGCTTGTACCAGGAATTGTTCGGACTAGCTTTGGATCCGGGTGTCGCCAGTGCTCTGACGGGCAATCGGAATTTGTACCTCCATCAGGAAAACGCCATTAGAAATTTTGCTGGTGGTCGAAACACTGTAATCTCAACAGGCACTGGAAGCGGAAAAACCGAAGCGTTTCTGATTCCGATTATTTTGCACTTATATAATGAGCACCTGAAAAAAACGCTAGACCCCGGTGTTCGGGCGCTGATCCTTTATCCCATGAATGCCCTGGCGAACGATCAAAGAGACCGGTTGGTCGCTGCACCTCAATCTGAAGATATGCGAGGTGGAATTCTCGATGAACTCAGACGTGCGGGTTCCGAATTCAAATTCACCGTAGGGCAATACATTGGTGAAACGCCCGAAAATGAAAATGATCGCTCCAGGAAAGGTCCAGAAAAGTTAGCTAGGGCCATGCCGGGAGAGATCTTATTTCGCTCGCAGATGCGGTTGACTCCGCCAAATATTTTGCTGACTAACTATTCGATGCTCGAATACTTATTGCTGCGCCCCGACGATAGTCCACTCTTTGATCAAAATAACTCAAAAACTTGGACATTTCTGGTGCTGGATGAGGCGCATCAATATAGAGGCGCAAGAGGTATTGAAATGGCTATGCTTTTGCGCAGGTTGAAGAACAGACTCCGATCCGCAGGTTGTGCGAATGAATTTCGCTGCATCGCCACAAGTGCATCACTTGTCGATGGTAACTCCGACAGCCGCGGTGCGGTCGCAGAGTTTGCGACGAAATTATTCGACGAGCCGTTTTACGCAGACGACATTATTCTCGGGGAGTCTGAGCCAATGTTGTTCCACGGGACAAAAAAGCTTTCAGTAGACCGCTATACCGAAATGTTGCTTGAACCAGGAGATAACGGCAACAATGCTAGGGTAAAAGAGCTCGCGAATAGTTTAGGCATAGAGGACTCGGGCTCTCCCACCTCGCAGAATCTCATTGCAAAAATCCTGTATCAGGACGAGCGAGCCAGTCTTTTGAGAGCGAAAATCTCAAGTTCGGCAAGGAGTATTGTGGAGCTCGCTGACGAATTATTTCCGGAGTTGGACCAGTCAGTGCGAAAAAAAGCTCTGGCAGATTTAGTTCAATTGTGCTTGCAAGCGCGAGACCCGATCTCGCAGGCACCGCTCCTGTCTGCTAGGTATCACCACTTTTTGCGTGCGATGGAGGGCGCATTTCTTAGTTTGGGCACTCGGACAGAACTGGCGCTGGATCGCAGAAGCGGTGACGATGGAAAGCTGACCTACGAGATGGCGCTGTGTCGCGAATGCGGCCAACACTATATTGTGGGCCAAATACGAGACGGCCGTCTTGTGGAGGCCATTCGAGATCCAAGTGATGAAGATTTTGGCGCTCAGTTTTTTCTGCCTGTGGATAGCGGACAAATTGAGGAGTCGGTGTCCAGTGATATTAAGACCTGGAACCTATGTACAAAGTGCGGCACCGTTTGGGCACTAGATCAGTCCCCACGCTGTGGGCACCATGATAGCGTGCACATCTTGCAACCCGAAGATTCTTCCAAAGAGGACCAAGCAAAAAGCTGCCTATCCTGCGGATACAGTGGTCCTGATCCGATCAGAGAGGTCTCACACGGCACCGATGGACCTCATGCCGTGATAGCCACCACTCTTTTCGAGAACTTACCCAGGGATCGAAGTAAAGTCCTAGCGTTTGCCGATGGACGGCAGGAAGCAGCATTTTTCGCTTGGTATTTGGATTCATCCTATCGTGAACTATTCAATCGAAACTTGATCCTCGCCTCTTTAAGAAGCGTCGAAGATGCGGGAGCCTTGACCCTGCGCGAGGCCGCCCTAGCCTTAAGAGAGAGTTACTTGGAACGAGCTGTCCATCCACAATCAATGGGGCAGACGGAACTATTGAGAGAAGCGTGGCTTTCGCTCTATCGAGAACTCTTGTCTAACGAGCAAAGAATTTCATTGGAGGGTGTTGGACTGCTGCGATGGGACTACATGCTCCCGGAATTGATTCAGACACCTCAGATTCTGAAAAATCCACCGTGGTCGCTAGATGAACCAACGGCTCGTTCATTGATTAAGGTGCTATTGGATTCGATGCGACAAACCCGTGCGGTCGAACTCACTGTGGAAAAAAACATCCCCATAATCTGGAGTGATCTCGAGCTACCGAGCCAAAAGTGCGTCTGTATCGGTCCACCCAGAAATCAGTATAGCGTGAGTAGCTGGGACGAAAAGCTTACGCGACGAGGAAGCCTCTTAAAAAAATTGCTAGCAAAACTACAGCCAGACCTAACCGACGCCAAAGTCACAGAAGTGTTATCACACATTTGGGAATCAATAGAGGACTATGATCGGAGAGTACAGCCTGCCGATCGGATATTCGTAACTTGTGCCAACGGAAAGCGACTAAACTCAAACTGGTGGCGTCTACAAACTCTCGCCCCAGACTATTCCGTTTTGAGATGTGACAAATGCACAAAGATCGATCATTTCCGGTTAGCGGGAATCTGTACCAGGCATGGGTGTTACGGAAATGTACAAGCAGCGACTCCCGATCAGATGTATTCAAATCACTACCGGACGCTATACACTGCTTCATTGCCGGGAATTCTCCGGGTCGAAGAACACACCGCGCAACTCGATACTGAGAAAGCACGCGAATACCAGCGAGACTTTAAGGAAGGACGAATCGATGTATTAAGTTGTTCAACGACATTTGAGCTCGGAGTCGATCTCGGCGACTTAGATACGGTGTTCTTACGCAATGTGCCTCCAGAGTCGTTCAACTACGATCAACGAGTGGGTCGCTCAGGAAGACGAGCAGGCAATGCAGGCTTTGCATTGACATTTTGCAAACGTAGTCCACACGATTTATATCATTACATCGATCCGCTCGGCATGATTAGTGGCAAAGTAAAACCGCCAGTACTGTCGTTGAGCAATTCCAAAATTATCTTGCGCCACCTAATGGCAGTGGCGCTGTCAGAGTTCTTTCGCGGATCGCCCGACAGATTTGATTCGGTAAAACAGCTGTTCGTGGACATGAATGCGCCCAGCGCGGTGCGCGATTTCAAAAGATTCCTCCTCTCGCATAAGGCGGGTTTGGAGAAAACTTTCAATTCAATTTTGCCGGACGATGTAAGGTTGCGGCAGGAGATAGGTTTCGATGATGGAAGTTGGATAGAAAAGCTCGCTGGCGACGACAGCAGATTTGCTTTGGCTGAATACGAGCTCAGCGATGATTACAAGCTAGTACAAGAACACAAGAAGGAAATGATCAGCGCGAACAATTTTGACGGCGCAAAGTGGGCAAATGCCCGAATAGAAACACTCGAAGGAGAACAGGTCCTCAGTTTCTTGTCGCGAAAAACAGTAATTCCCAAGTACGGTTTTCCGGTCGATGTGGTTGAACTCGATACCCACAAGGTGTCTCAGCGAGATGTCGCTTTCAGTCGCGATTTAGCGATAGCCATTTCCGAGTTTGCACCGTCAGCTAAATTAATTGCGAACAAAAGAGAATGGCAGTCGATCGGTATCAAGAAAATCGTCAATAAAGAACTGGCGATCAAACATTACTGGCGATGTATAAAACACAATGCCTTTTTTCAATGGTCACATGGCGAATCAACTCTTGAGAAACCGTGCAGCTGTGCTCTCAATGGGAAGTACATTATTCCGTCATTCGGTTTTGTGACAAGCAAAGATCCACCCAAAGAGCCGCAGGGAAGGGCGGGCAAGGTATTTTCGACTCGCCCATATTTTGTCCGCTCATTGGGCGGTAACTCCAGCGCCTTGTCCATCCCGCCCGATGATCCGGTGGTCGTCGTATCACAAACCATGCCAGGAATAATGGTTGTTTTGTGTGAGGGGAAAAAAAGCAGCGGTTTTACCATTTGTCAAAAATGCGGAATCGGCGGAGATTTGGGTGCATCCAAGAAAAAGAGGAACTCTCAGTATACACACGTGAATCAACACGGTGCGGGCTGTTCCGGAACACTCGAGACCCATTTGTCACTGGGACATGAGTTTGAGACCGACATCTTGAGAGTGCAGTTTTTAAAGCAGCCAAGCGGCTTAACGAACCCCCTATGGTTTGCATATTCTCTCGCAAGCGCGGTGGTCGAAGGTGCGGCGGAGGTGCTGCAAGTACCGGCGTCGGATATCAGTGTCACGGTTGGGCACGTAGAAAATTCCAACATCCCTCCGATCATCGTGTACGATAACGTTCCTGGCGGCGCGGGTCTCGTTGCTCGTCTTGAAGACGCAAAAATTTTCGAAGAGGTGCTGGTTACAGCGAGGCAACGAGTAAGCGGACAGTGCCTCTGTAGTGAGGAGTCCAGCTGCTACGCCTGCCTTCGCAGCTATCGCAATCAATTTGTTCATTCCCATTTACAACGGGGTCCGGTGTTTAACTATTTGAACGAATTGCTGGCGAGGGTGAGACAGGAGGTAACCGTGACGATTCCTAGCTAGCGATTGGCTCGTCACTGCATTTCAAATAAAGCGGAATTTGGAAAAAATGTTCCCAACAGTCTCAGGCGCAAGAGCAAGCGACAAGAGTTGGTAGAACTCGAGGCGGCGATATCAGAGAATGCACCAAGATTGTTAAGGGTTTTGATGAAAATGAACAGCCCAACGGCAAGGCTCCCGAGTCTCAATATGTACACAAATTGATATCCCATTTGCACGAAAACGGGTGCTCGCACTAAACACGGCCGTCACACAAAGCTACAGTTCGCTGAGAGGTTCTCATGACAGCAACAACGTTTATAGTTAAAGGTCCCTTTGTGTTGCCTCTGAACAAACCGCCCGGAGGTGGCCGACGCATTGACAAGGAACAAGTGGAGAAATTCTGGGAAACGGTCGCAGCTAATGATCCCGAAATTGCCACGAGTCGGGGCTGTTATGTTTTTGCTGTGAGAAATGGTCGGGGATCCAAACCAGGCTATGTGGGAAAGACAGTAAGAAAAACATTCTCCGTTGAAGCTTTTCACTCCACCAAGCTACACCTCTATAACAAATTTCTGAGTTTATACCATAAGGGAAAGCCGGTCATGTTTTTCGTTTTAACGAAAAATGGAAGAGGTGTGGCCACTCACATTAGCTTCCTCGAAACATTCTTGATTCAAAATGCCGTTGTAGTAAATCCATATCATCTTCAGAACATTCAGCGAAGCGGACTCGGATGGGGAATTGCTGGCGTTCTCCGAGGTACCGGGGGACAACCAACGAAATCGGCAAAGGATCTGAAAGACTTGCTGAAGCTGGCACATCCACCGAAATCGGAAAAGCGAGAGACAGATGGTACTGAGGCTCAGGACAGGCCAGCAGCTTTACGCTCCGTCAAACCAACTCAAAAAACGCGAGTTCAATCTCACCCAGCAAAATCAAAATCATCAAATCGTTAGATCTTTATTGCATCTGTTCTGGCGAAGAGGCATGAGCATGGTTTGACTCACGGATGGGGCTTTTAACAGCATCTCAAAAAGGAGAATCGAGAGTGGTGGACATAGTACTTTGGTTGTTGGTGGCTGCCCTGCTT
>CAJCHQ010000613.1 GCA_903970295.1 Bryobacterales bacterium | reverse complement strand
CAAAAGTTCGCGATTGAACGCTTTCGCTTTTGCTCTTGCCACATCGATAGACGAAAGCATTTCGCCATTGGGCTTCTGTCTCATATACACTCCGCGAACCACGCGCACGATCCGACCTTCGCCAAGAATGCGCTTCAAAGTCTGATCGACCGTAGATCTGGTGCCGTACGCAAGCAGATCGCCTGAGCAAAACGGCAGTCCTGGTGGCAACTTCGCTATGTGCTGGCGAATCTTGGAACTGACAGACGGACTCGCTTGGCGTTCAGTCAATTCCTGGACATTGTCAGGAAAACAAGAAGTGATTGGATGAACGGACATGATGCTACCTCCTATCTAGGCGCGCTAATTTTGGCTACACTTGGTAAAACGTTGGCAATAGGCAAAAAGTTCAAAGTTTTGACAAATGTTTTTTGGCATTCGATTTAAATGAAAACGCCAAACCCAGAATTGAAGGTGATGACAGTAAGGGGACTAGAATTTGCCACCTGGCATTGGCCGGGGGACGGTCCGCGTCTTCTTTTCATTCACGCGACTGGATTTCATTCGCGTTTGTGGGATCAAGTAGTTTCAAACTTACCGGGATTCGACTGCTGGGCCTTTGACATGCGTGGACATGGTCAAAGTGCCAAGCCTGAGCCACCCTACGTCTGGCGCGATTTTGGTGAGGATACAGCTTGCTTGATCAACGAAATGGATTTAACGTTCGATGTCGGGATAGGCCATTCGATGGGTGGGCATTCAGTCGCATTGGCAGCTGCCCTGGTACCGTCACGCTTTTGCTCGCTCGTCCTCATCGATCCGATCATCATAGCTCCGCAGTACTACGGTCAAACTAGCATTGGCGAGCACCCTGTGCTCAAACGCCGCAATCACTGGCAATCCTGGCAGAGCATGCGCGATCGCTTCCAGGGCAAAAAGCCTTTCGATACATGGAGCCCTGAAGTTCTTACGGATTACTGTCAGTATGGCTTGCTACCTGACACCGCAGGTAGTAGCAGCACCGAAAATGGTTCAGGGTACGTTCTTGCCTGCCCGCCAAACGTCGAAGGCTCGATCTATGACCAAGCTAGCGCCGCGAGCGCCAACATCTACGAAGAAATCAAAACGATAGAAATACCAGTTGTGATCATGCATCCGAAAACGTCCCCCAGCAAAAAGACTGAAGACTTGATTCCAGAAAATCTATTTACCTCTTTCAAGCACGGTCGCGATTTGCTCATGCCGGAACAAACGCATTTCATTCCGATGGAAGTGCCTCAGACCGTTGCAGTTGAGATTCAGAAATGCAGCTCGTTTATTGCTAAGCCCTAGTCCGGATATCAATAACTCTGACCCGCGCAGGAGTTACATAACCGACAATCTCGCTGATGTGGATGTCGCGAAAATCTCGACATACATTCATTAGTACGCCTACCGTCCAGCGAGCTTGGTCAGTGAAGCACCAGTAACGAAACAGATAAAACTGCAAATATTTGCGGCTGATACCATGATATTCTTCCTTCACAAATTGAATGAACTTGCCGGCGAAACTGAAATCTAAGGAAGTCGGCTGGTTATAACGAGAAGTTTTATCTGGTGGATAAGCTCGCACGTTATTTCCTGGATGAACTCGTTCATACCGATTGCCAGAACTAACTAAAAGAGCTTTTAACTCCATCATCGACAACATGGACAATAAATTGCTTGGTGTAATCGACATGCCTTCGAGCAAAGCATCAAAGGTAAGTGGTCCAGATGCTAGCAGCTCGAGTACTTCTTTTTCTACTCCGGTTGGTTCTTCCTGTGCTGGCTCTTTAGGCATCGCAGCTGGTGGCTTCTGCCGGGAACCATGTTTTTTCAACCTAAAATTTGATGGGGGCGCGGCTGAAAGACCAGCAGTGGGTTGATGGGCGGAGTCTTCGGCAAGACTTGTTTCTTCTTCCTCTTTTGGATGACCCTGTGCAGGAGTTTCTCTACTGCGCCTGGAAAACACACTGCGGAACGGTGCCGAGGGGAGATAACTAACGTTCTCACAGACTTGAGTTTCGATGATGATTGAAAGTTTTTTGTATATCTCCCACGCGGATGAAAACGCAATTTCAAAACGACGTGCGAAGCTAGCAATGCTGTTGCTTACACCATTTTCTATGAAGAAAATGGCGCCAT
The DNA here is from genome assembly GCA_903970295.1 of Bryobacterales bacterium. The sequence goes on along the minus strand of CAJCHQ010000613.1, from coordinate 3,520 downwards.
GCCAGGCCCTCGGGTGTCTGACATTTTGGAAAAAAGTACCCGCGGTCAGCCAGGTTTCCTTTCCGCAACGGATGCACTTTATGACCCGGTTTCCTTCAAGCTCCTCGACTTCAAAGCTTCCGCAGTGGCGACACTCATAGGGTATGTCGGGACCCCCGAGCAGTTCTTTTAAAGAGTCCCTTTCTTCTGGAAACTGGGAACAGAATTCTTCAAATACGTGTTGCTCCTTCTGCCTTCTGTAAGCATAGGAGTCTTCGGGATAATCCGAATAAAATGGAACTGCTGTCATAGGCTGCCCTCCCTAACCACCCAATTAGTAAAACGTCGCAGCTGGCAAAATAGTTCAACGCAAAGTGCAAATTGATGACACGATTTTTCTGACACTTTTAAACTACATCGGTAATTCGCAGAACTCCGATGAAACGATATCGGTTCGCTACTCGACAAGCCAACCGATATCGCTACGGTAGGGGATGCAGACAGTGTGTGGTTTAGGCAGGAATTTTCGGCAAAATTACGTCTTTTGACCGAGGCTCGTGAACTGTCCATCCTTAGATGCCATGGCACAGTTACGACCAGCTTGTTTGGCGGCGGCAAGTGCTTTGTAGGCGGATTTAATCCATTTATCAAGATCCATATTTTTCGAATCCAGGATGCTGATGCCGGCGCTCGAAGTGGCATAAAATCCGGCGTGAAGCTGGGTGCTGTGGGCTGTGGCGGCGAAATCAGCCAGCAAACGGGATGCCAGAGCTAAAGCCTCTTGTTCATCTATACCTTCGGCGATGACACCGAACTCGTCTCCCCCGTATCGGCCGATAATGTCGGATTGACGCAGGCGCTTGCGTAACAAAAGCGAAAGTGCCACTAAAACCTTGTCACCACCCGGATAACCGTGGCGTTCATTGATCGAACGGAAATAATCGACATCGACGATGATTAAAGCAGTGTATCCAGCGTGTCGTTTGTGCTGCGCAATGACCATTTGCGCTTGTTCCATGAAAGACGAGTGATTGAGCATATTCGTCAAGCCATCGCGGTGGAGAAGCGTCTTTAAAAAACGAGATCGCTCCAATCGTGCCGCCACCGTAGACAATAAGAGTGCAGGTGGCACCGGCTTAACAAGGTGATCGTCACCGCCAGACCGAGCCGCTTCGATGCGTGCCTCGATGTTGCCTTGAGTGGTCAGGAAGATCACAGGTAGCGTAGCGTGCCGTTCGTCCTGGCGCAGATAGCGGGCCAATTCATAGCCTGTCATTCCAGGCAGCATGACATCAAGCAAAACGAGATCCGGATTAAAGGCTGACAGATATGAGTCGAAATTTTTCGGGTCAGTGCAAGTGCGCACTTGATAGCCGGCAGACTCCAAAAAGGCACGGATAAAAGCAGCTTGGTCGGGATCATCCTCGACCGAGAGAATGCGTGGCGCCATCTGTCTTTGCTTGTCCAGCAAGTAGCGCAAACGCCTGAGCATAGCCTTCATATCGACAGGCTTTTCAAAATGAGCATCTGCGCCGCAGTGAATCGAACGAACTTTATCGAGAAAGCCCGTTTGCTTGCTGACGATGATAATCGCCAGATGTTCACCCCCTTCTAATTGCCTAACATTTTCGACTAGCTCGTAAGCGTCGCCGTCAGGGAGCGGAATTTCGATAATCAACCCCTGAGGCATGGCGGCCTTCATCTCGGCGATTGCACCAGCCATGGTGCGCGAGGATCGGACTTTCAATCCTTCTTCGTCGATTAATCGACTCAATGCAGCAAGATCGTTGATGTCTTCATCGATGATCAAAACTTCGGGCTGATCTGAGGGCGAGCGCTCACTCCTTCCACCTTTGGCAGGCAAAGTGGTAGTATCGGGTCCGTCGCTGGACGATCGAAACTGCGTCGAAAGTCGGTTGAGAATGTCCTTAATCTTCTCTACGTCAGCTCTAGGCGCTGAGACTTTATCGCGCAACAAAGCATTGCAATATTCCTCGCCCTCGGTTCCCAACTGAGAAACAGCTGGATAACCGTACATACTGCCCGATCCCGCCAGCCAATGAAATTGGCGCGAAAGCTGGGTGACGAGATCCATATCTGTAGGGCGCTGTGCCAGTAGGCTGACCATCTCAAAAATCTTGCCCAGTCTTTCAGACGAACGACGAACGTACTGATCTTTCAGTTCGCCGAAAGTCTGTTGCCATGCTTGCATGCTAATCGGTCAACCCTCCAATATTTGACGCACTTGGTTGGCTAAAATTGTTGGATCAAAAGGCTTGGTCAAAACTCCTATGGCTCCCATTCTCTTCAGTTTCTCAATTTCCGAGGTCATCGCTTTAGCGGTTAAAAATATTACCGGTATGTCCTTCGTGCCGGCGTTATTCTGCAGCGCGACTAGCGTTTCAGAACCATCCATGACCGGCATCATCATATCGAGCAAAATCACATCGGGACGCTCTTGTTCAGCTTTGCTGATACCTTCATGTCCGCTGTCTGCCTCGACCACTTCCAAGCCACCAAGAATGCTGAGACTCATGCTAGCGATAGACCGAGTGTCTTCTTCATCATCAATGATGAGAACTTTCATGCTTGGCTCCTATTTCCGCTCAAACGCAACCACTGATCGAGATATACCCGCTGGCATGCCAGCCAAGCAGGAGAGTCTGAAGTGGTTGTGACTTTTGCCATGTCTAGTCTGCATTATCGGTATTCGCAATAGCGTCGTTACTAATTTTGCCCACGACCTGCTCTTTTTCGTCGAAGTCCCGGACGCCATCATTAGCGTTAGTCTGCGATTCTTCACCATCTTTATTACCTGAAGCATTGAGAATATCAGTGATTTGCGAGGTCAATAAAGTCGGATCGAAGGGCTTTGTAAGTACAGCCAGGGCGCCCATTGCTCGGAGGTTGTCAAATTCTTCGAATTTACCAGTCACTGTCAAAAAGATTACTGGAATGCCCTCAGTGTCGGGATTCTTCTTCAAAGCCTTGAAGGTCTCGGTGCCGTCCATGCCGGGCATGAGAAGATCCAGAATGATCACGTCCGGCTTTTCTTCTGCTGCCTTTTTCACTCCCTCGTAACCGTCACACGCTTCCACGACTTCCGCTCCGCCTATCAACCCCAAACTCATACTGGCAATGCTGCGAGTATCCTCTTCGTCGTCGATTATCAATACCTTCATTTCGTTCCCTACTGCAGCGAAAAGTCGCGTAGATCGTACCATAAACACTTATTCATAATGCCCGAGATCGCTGATTGTGCCCACACGATCACCACTCAGGAACAGGCTGGTTCAAGTACCTGTGTTTTCTTTCGGCTCGGGCGGCAACCCGAAGACATAAGGAACGGGCGGCTGTCCAGGCGCGCCGGGCATGTTAGGCGGAGGAAACTGCCCGGGAATTGCCGGTGGCGGCTTCGGTGCCGGCTGCATCAACACCCCACTTGTATTACTTTGGGCCGCGGCAGGCATATTTTCTGCCGGCAATGGCATTGTTCCCGGCTGCCGGCTCCCCCCCAGTTGCGGCATCGTACCTGGTTGAG
>CAJCHQ010000612.1 GCA_903970295.1 Bryobacterales bacterium | reverse complement strand
AACTCGCCCGATTCCACCGATAGATCGACGGGAAGGATGCGAAATTTTTTCACTTGTTCGTAATCAGCCAGTTGGCCGGAGCGCAAACGAAGCTCTTTCCGTAACCAATTGTTCAGGTCTGACGATTGGGAGAGATCTTCATAGGTTTGGAAGTGCCAATTTTTTTCTCGAGCAAATTCGATTGCTGCGTGCTCGTCTAAAGTAATCAATGCCACGAGAGCTTTTTGCTTGTCGCCAAAGACTACAGCCTGGCTGATGTGTGGAATCGTTTTGACGATTGCCTCGATCCGCTGGGGTGCGATATTCTTGCCAGCTGAATTGATGATCAGATCTTTCTTGCGGTCGGTTATCCGCAGATAACCGTCACCATCGACGGTGCCGATATCGCCGGTATGAAACCAACCATCTTTGAAGGCTTCTTTCGTCGCCTCCTCATTTTTGAAATAACTGGTTACAATCGAGGGCCCGCGCAGAAGAATTTCACCGTCCTCGGCGATCTTCATTTCAACCGTAGGCAGAGCTGGACCGACAGTGCCTATCTTCACCTTATCCGGTTTGTTCACGTGCGAGGGCGCACAGGTTTCGGTCAGGCCATAACCTTCCATCGTTGCAATGCCGATGGCGTTGAAGAATTCGATCGCTGACGGAGTCGCCGGTGCACCGCCGCTAACGACCAGGCGCAATCGTTTGCCAATGCGTTCGCGCAGTTTTCGGAAAACTAATTTCTCCGAGAGCGCATGTTTGAGCTTGAGCCCCAATCTAAGCGGCTTGTCTTCGGACTTAGCCCGTACAACTTCTTTGCCGACGCCAATTGCCCATTCGATTAGTTTCTGCGCTCGCGGTGACGCACCGGTGATGCCACTGCGCACTTTCGTGTAGATCCGGTCGAGGACACGCGGTACGACCAGAAGCATGGTCGGTTCTACTTCACCCAGATTCTTGGCCATCGTCTCTATGCTCTCTGCAAAAGCGATTACACCGCCCGATGAAGCCCAATAGAATTGTCCGCAAATTCTCTCGAATACATGGGATAGAGGCAGGTAAGAAAGATATACATCGCTCTCGCCGATCGGCAGAACTGGTTTAATCGCTTCCACGATCGAGAGGATATTTTTGTGGGTTAAAACCGCGCCCTTCGGTGATCCAGTCGTGCCCGACGTGTAGATAATCGTGGCTGGATCATTGTCCTCGGTACTGTTCATGCGCTCATCGATTAAATGTGGTTTTTGCGCGGCCAATTCCTCGCCTGCCCGAATTAGTTCATCGATGTAAACGATGAAGCCTTGGTCCGCTTCCAGATTGAGATTGAATTCTCGGCACAAGTCCTGCCATGGCTTAGCTTCGCTTGTTTTTTTGAATAAGATGATTTGTTTGAGATGCGGCAATTTTTCGCGAGCATCAAGCACTTTTTTCATCAATTTTTCGTCCTGCACGAAAACAAATTTTGCTTCGGAATTGGACAAAATCGCTTCGATATCGCTGTGCGAGCTGGTTGGATAAATAGGCGCACTCTTGCCGCTATTGGCGATAATGGCAAAGTCCGCGGCTATCCACAAATGAGTGCCGGCCGAAAAAATAGAAGCAGTGCCACCCGGTTCCAGTCCGTGCGCGGCCAGACCAAAAGCAATTTTGCGCACGAGGTCGGCGAATTGATTCCAGCTCATATCCTGATAGCTGTTTTTCCCTTCCTTGTAGCGCACTGCTGGTTTGTCTGCGGACTCGGCAGCCCTTAACAGAAAGTTTTTGGAAACATTTTTATGCACGAAAAAAAATCCTCACGCGTCGGCTCAAAAAGGAGTCGGGTCTTTTTGAATTTCCGGGAACCGTAAAGCCTGAGATATCCTGTCAGTGGCGGTATAAAGCAGCTGACGACAACATTATAGCGATAGTCGCCCTGCCCTTGGCAATGGCGATACCGCTCGGGCTGTGGCTCTGACTCTGCCGATGGCTGCGCCTGAATCGGCTTGAGCCTTGCCAGTAGCTGATTAGCAAGGTCGTTGTGCAAGGGGTAGTTTACCGTTCGTGAATATTCCTTAACGGCAACAATTCGATTTAGTGCTGATGGCCACCGTTTCGATCAGATTTTGCCGCGCGTTTCGCCCGGTTTGACTGAGTTCAAGCCAGAGCTCTGATTGACTTTTTTAATCCAGAGAGTGACTTCTGCCACCAACTCATCGAGGACGGGATCGAACATGAGGTCGTGCCAGGCTTCTTCGAACAAGCGGTGTTTTTTCTCGGACGAAGCGATGCGAGCGAAGACTTTTCTGTTGGCACCGACATCTACTAATTGATCGAAACCGGCTTCGAACATCGCCACTGGACAATGAACTCTTGCTGCTTGTTGATGCAAATTGCGCGTCATTTTAAGGAGTTCCCAGAGCATACGCGCTGGCACCGCCATGCGCATCCCCGGGTCTTTTAGCAGCCACCGCCTGACCGTCTCCTGCCTGGTGATAAGCTGAACCGTGTACGGCAGCGTGATCAATGACTGAGGCGCTGCCCAGGCTTGCAAGAGGGCTTTGAGCCGATAAGGCAGACTGAATGTCTTGGTATGACCTTCGAACCCGGGTGAAAACATCGCTAGCCCTGCAGGCGTCACTTTTTTGCTTGCCACCGCTCGCAATGCCACGGCAGCCCCCATGCTGTTCGCCAGAATAAAAACCGGCTTGTCACCAATCATCTCTTTCTGATATTGGTAAGCGGTGCTCAGGTCATCGAGCCATTGTTCGTAGGAGATAAACTGCTCGGCGCTCCGTTTGCCAAATCCCAGCTGATCGTAGGCGAGAACGAAAAGCGAATTCACTTTGAGGCGACGTCCGAAAGCTTCAAACCAGCCTGAATGTGCGCCCAGACCATGAACCAGAAGGGCGCCGGCACTGCATTCGGATGCGATACCCCAGGAGCGCGCAGTAATTGCAGTGCGCGCCGATGGCGAACTGGAATTATCGCCATGTCGCTCGATTTCCAGAAGCGAAGCGGTTGGCGTGAGGTTAATCTCTACGTCCATAATCACGATATTATAGCTTTGTCGGCAGTCTTTCTTGTTCATGAGAACATGGTTTTAGATGCACCGCCCTTGGGCGGAACACCAGCCACCAGTAGTGGTTTCAAAGTTTGGCAAGGGGTGCTTGTCGGGCTCTGCGTGCTCGCGCTTGCCGCTCTCGCTATTTCCTTCATGCATCCGCCCGAAACGCCCTACCAGCATGCAATATCACTGATCAAATCAGGCAGAGCTGCGGCTGCTTTGCCGGTTCTGGAGGAGCTTTCTCGGCAACAACCCGATAATGCGCTGCTTTTCCCCTGGCTGGCTCAAGCTTATTTGCGCACTGACCGCATCCCCGAGGGCCGTTTGGCACTTGATACGGCTTTACGCCTGAATGTGCCGAATGATTCTTTGTCCAGCACGGTGCTTGCTTATGCCGGCTTCTACGAGTCCAAAGGTGACTACGAAGAAGCCGAAAAGCTTTACAAATCTGCACTCAAGGCTTGTCCGCGCAAAGACCTCAGTGAGGGTTGGGCCAATCTCTATATCAAGTGGTCGGAAAGAGAGCGGGCTGAGGGAAAAATCGATGACGTCGTCACTCATCTCGAGGCGGCTTATACCTTGATTAATGAGGTGGGCGACCCGGCTAGCGCTTTGATCCGCCACAAATTGAGCGAAAGCTACCGAGAGCTGGCAGCCACAGCCCAGGCGGATGAACGTAATGACGAAGCGGCTAAGATTCTAGAAAAGAGTCTTGGCGTTAGTGACGAACCGGCGACCAGGATGGCTCTGGCAGCTATTTACTCCGGGCAAAAGAAAGTCGACCTGGCGATTCAAAACTACGATGCTGTTGCTCATGCCGACAGTAATAATCTGGAAGCCAGGCATCACCTCGTCGATTTGCTTTGCGCCAAGAAAGACTATGCCAGAGCCCAGGCGGCTTTGACAGAATTGACTGATAAAGAAAAAAGTGTGGAAAACTTCCAATTACTTGCCACCACAGATCTGAAGCTGGGCAATTATGCAGGCGCTGTGCGCGCTTTCGAGGATGCAGCGGATCTAAGACAGAGACCGGAGTTGTTGAAACAATTGCTCGATGTCCTCAACGATTGGAGCAATCAGCTGACGAAAGACAACAAAATGCAGGAGGCTGTGGCTGTCAAAGGGCATGCCGACCGGGTTGCTGATCAGCTCAATGAATTGACTAAAGATAAAGACGATGATGATGATAAAACCGAGGACAAGAAAAATAATCCGGATGACCCGAACAACCCGCCGATCGCCCTGAGCTTTTCTAGAATCTGGCTGGCTAAGGGCAGCTTGACGCCGGAAGGCGAACTGAAGATCAAAAATATCACGACCAAACCGGTAACTGAATTGGCTTTGAGCGCTGTCTTCTTTGATCACACAAAGCGCCAGGCTGCTGGCTCGGTTTCACTACCTGTAGCAACGCCACAATCGGCGCCTTTTGATGTCGGAGCAGCACGTTCCTTGTATTTCTCCTGCCCCAACATAGTCAAATCCGATCATCAACTAAGTGTAATAATCTTCTGGAACGGCCGACTACTAAAAGAATATCCAGTCGTCAAGTTGTGAGTTGGTTTATTCAGAGTGAAAGTGATTGAATATGGTGACAACGCCCGATGAAAAACCCTGTAGACATGAATATGTGCGGATTTACCAGCGCAAGTTGAAAGGACTGGATCGGCGTCTGGTGGCCACTAGAGCTTATTTACCGATTGGCTTCAAGCAAGCTGATTTTGGGCATCTCAGCGAAGGCAGCTATTGCTTTTGCGCAAAATGCCGAGCGCGCCTGTATCCTCGCCGCACTCAAGCCGAGAAAACCGCAGCTCGCCTGGCCACGGCTCAGGGAAAAGCCAATTTGGCGGCGGCTCTGGCTGATGAACTGGCGATTGAACAGGCCCAAGAAGTGCATGCCGGCTCAGATGATGCCGAGCAAAATGAGAGCGAAAATGAAATTGTCGCTAAGGACATTCATGTGGAGGAGCTAGAATTAGAATCTGTTGACGTTCAGGATATTGAGGCCGAGGGCGTTAAACTGGCAGATGATCAAGAGGTCAGCGCCTCAGAAGAAGAGGATATCTAGTATGTTTGGGTTCATTGATAAATTGCTTGCTACTTTCGTCGTCGTTCCGCCTTTGTATATGCTGTTTCGCTTTGTGCGTTGGTGGATAAAGCAGGAATTGCAGCCTCAAGAGGATAGGGCAGGGGAAACGACAGAATCTTGATTATCTGATGACTCGCTATTTCGCCCGCATCGTACGCGCTCTCGTCGTCAATACGCTTGGTTTTGGTGGCGGCTGCGGTTTGCTCGTCTTTATTTTTATGCTGGTGCTCAAGCAGCAGCCATTTCTCGTAGCTTTGCAATTCGGACTGAAGTCCGGCCTGGTTATCGGTTTGATGTCTTCGTTTTTTCTCGTCGTAGTTTGCGGACTAATCGATCTGACGACGCATTTATTTCTAGCCAAAGGCCTCTACAAGGAGATCTGGGAGCTGGAACAGACTCGCGACGTGGTTGCAGCCGGCACTGTCAAAGAAGTGATGCAAGCGACGAGACAGGCACTGCTGACGGTGCCCAATGTGAAAAATGTTTCGGACGATGTCGAGCATCTTATTACCCGAGCCAGCACAGGACCTAGCTGGCGCTCGCCTGGCGAAGAGATCGAAGTGGAGATCAATCCCTTACAGGAAAATACCTGGAAGCTCCGCGTGACGAGCCGTTCCCGCACCAAGAATGCTGTTTTCGATTATGGCAAAAATTACGAAAATGTCGAAGTCTGGCAGAAACAACTGCACGACATTCTCAAATCAGGCGCAACTCCCGCCTAGACACTTATTTAGCGCGCTTGGGACCAGCGTACTCGTGTTGTTCGGTCAAACGAAACAATCGTGAAACTTTCACTTCCATGGCATCGGCCAGTCTGTTCAATACGGTGATCGTGATGTTGCGAGAACCTCTCTCGATATCGCTGAGATAGGTGCGGTGGACACCGGCGCGATTGGCCAATTCTTCTTGCGACAGATTGAGAGCCAGCCGTCTTTTGCGCACGACTTCTCCTAAATTGAACAGCAATATTACTTCGGGAGAATACTTCTTCGCTTTCGCTGTTTGTGCCGTGCTCATGTCATCACCGCCTGTGTCTTGGTCTAGTAATCGCTTCCTATGGAACCCAGTCTAGACAGGGACCGTAAAGTCTAGCTGAAATCAACGTGAAGTGAACGTGAAATAATCGCTGTAAGCGCCACAGGCTGGTGAAATCTAAATTTTTTTGGTAATTGATAGTCAGCTCTTCAGTGTCTATTAGAGTCTACAGAGGCGCAGCGCTCTGATTCCTGTCGCGACAATTTACTCATCGTTGTCGACGATGCGGTAGCCAAGGTGGCGGGTCGTACGGATCAGTGGGTTATCGGCCGAATCGCTCAATTTTTTGCGCAGGGTCTTCATATGCGTGCGTACCGTTTCGACGGAAGCCGAGGCATCGGTGCGCCACAAGCGTTGAAGCATGGCATCGGCCGTGAAACGTTGGTTCGGGTGTCGCATAAGAAGCTCCAGTATCGCTATCTCTTTCAAAGCCAAATCAACTTCTTTGCCGTTGCGTGTGACTCGATAGGTGGTTGTGTCCATTTGCACGTCGCGAACACGCAAGACTTTTCGTTTGATTTCGCCCGGTCTGCGCATGAGAGCCCGCAGCCGAGCTAAGAGCTCAGTTGGATCGAAGGGTTTGACGAGATAATCGTCTGCACCTGAATCCAGACCGAGTGCTTTCTCCTCTGATGTATCTTTAGCTGTGAGTATCAAGATAGGCGTCGTGCCGCCTTGCGAACGAAACTTCTGGCAGATGTCCAATCCCAGCATATCGGGCAAAATCCAATCCAGAATGCAAATGTCATAGACGCCCTGCTCCAACCGGTAGAGGCCGTCGCGCCCGGTTTTGCTGGCTTCGACGATATAGTTGTTGGACTCCAGATGGTGTTGAATCAGGTACGAGCAAATCAGGTCGTCCTCAACCACGAGTACTTTTGGCATCTCCTGCGGCTTTCTCCCTTTGCGGGCTTTCGTACGTCTTGAATCATTATATTTATTACGGTTTCAGCCGCCTGTTTAGACGGGCAGAACTGTTGCTAGACAGTCGGCTATTAAAACTGTAAACGGCCCCTGGTACAATATTATCGTCTTCAAGCCTGCGGGTGTAGCTCAGTTGGTAGAGCGACAGCTTCCCAAGCTGTAGGTCGCGAGTTCGAGACTCGTCGCCCGCTATTTTTTTTAACCTGATAATTGGCGTTACGTTTTTTCGCACGTCGAATGCCAGCGCCGCCCAACGGTTGGACGGTTGCAGCCACACGCTCTGGATTGCTGAAAAAGCGTTAAGCACCAGATATGGTTCACGGAGCTGTATTTTGGCATTGTTAATCAGACTGTGGGTGGGATCTGAAGTTGTTTTGACCCAGCTAATCAGCGAAACTTCTGGATGGATTGGGAAAAACTTTCTTCATCCTGCGGTGGATTACCGACAAACAGCACCTTGCCGCCTCCGTCCAAAAAGACGACTGTGGGTATGCTGTGCACCCCATACTGGGCGCCTAGATCCCTGCGCTCATCGAGATTCGCTCGCTCGAAATTTATGTCTCTCATTTTTGATTTGGTTGCGTCAAACACGGGCGCAAAAGTTTTACACGCCCCTCACCAATCTGTATAAAATTCGAGCACTTTCTTGACTTTGTCGGCCGCTTGTCCGCCAGCCTGGCTATGACCAGCCGTTGTCGCTGAACTGATACTAGAGGAAGCGATTTGCGTATGGGCGTTAGACAGCTGCTGCATGCCGGCGGATGCCATCGAACTCAGCCTGGCATCACCATTTTGTGAGACCCACTGAAATTCTGATTTGGCCTTATCGAAGTGGCCCATGCCTTGCTGGCAAAGGGCAATGTAATAACGCACTAAAGCGTTGTTGGGATAAGCCGAGGCATAAGCCTGCAACTCGGTCAAAGCGATTCCGTATTTGCCGGCGTTGTAGTCGGCGACTGCCTGGTTAAAACTGGCCGGGGCAGCCGCCAGGGGCAGAGGAAAATTGATTACCGCTAAGAACGCCACAGCCGTCGCAACAATCGAAGGCTGGACGAGACGCTGGAATTTTGATGACATAGAATCCTCGGAGGCAATTCTTTCTATTGTACGCTCTGGACTCTCTCAATATCAGCCGTGGAGATCGGTTTGACCTTGTTTGGACAATTCGTTGATCTTGGCTTGCACTTCAGGCTTAGCGAGAAGATCGTCGATGAAATGGACAACCACGGCCAGGTTGATCGCTCCATTGCCCATGCCGGCAGTGTTGATCCCGATCACATGGCCCTGGGCGTCTACCAGGGGGCCGCCCGAGTTGCCGTGGTCGATCTTGGCCGAGTGCTGCAGATACATTTTCGGCGAGTCGGGATCTTTAGGATTCATTCCGCGCAATTTGTCGGACGAAATCAGACCTTCTGAAAGTGAACCAGCCAGACCTTTAGGGCTGCCGAGCGCAAATACGCTCTCGCCGACTTTCAGTGTCGAGTAGTCGGAGCGCAATGGCATCGGCTTGGCATCGGTACCCGGTATGTACAGGAGTGCCACATCATGGTCCTGGTCGATGGCAATCGGCTTGTTCGGGATCGTGAACTTGCCGGGCTTGTCCGTAATCTGAGCAAGACCGCCGGCAAAGCCGAATGGACCAAGCGCTCCTTCGGAGACGACGTGACAGTTCGTGGCCACGATGTCCGGACGAACATAGAAACCGCTGCCGATCGATTCTGACGTGTACGGTTGCAGCGATATGCCTTTAGTCATCAAAATTGGATTGCCGTCTTTGAGGATAGGTTCGCCCTTGGTCGTGATTGGGATCAGGACCGGTTGATTGCCACTCAATTTGCAGCCGACCAGAACTTTACCTTTAGGCGTGGTGATCATCCCTACTGCCAGCTTGGCCGGCTTACCTTTTTCGTAAAGAACCGGCTTGCCATCATCATCGGGCGCGGCCAATATCGGGTCATCGCCATCGAGTGCTGTCACTTCGAATTCATCGCTCTTCACTTGCAATGCTTTCGTAATGATGGTCAAGGTGACGATCGATGGTCCACAAGTTTTAAAAATTTCTGTGGGTGATAAGGTGGTATCGCTGCTAGTGCCACTGTTTCCGCTTAAGCTAGGCAGCGAGAGGCTGCCTGAGCCTGAACCGGTCTTGGCACCGCTCAATGCCTTGAAACCGAAAAAGCCTGCCACAGCCAGTACACAAACGCCGGCCACGATATAACTGATCGTCGTCACTGGCAACTTTTTGGCAGTGCCACTGCCAGATGTTTGCGAAGGTGCAGCCTGAATCGGTGTCTTCGCTGCCGGTGGTTCCGGAGCGGCCGGCAACAGTGGATTGCCGAACAAATCGTAACTGGGCGTGATCTGACTGGGCGGCGCCTGTCGTTTAATTTCCGCGCCCGAGTCGCTAGGTGGAGTGCCGCGGTCCGATGTTCTTTCGTTTTCGGCGAACGATCCGTGATCTCCGCGGTCTGACATAGCTTTTTTATCCTGTAATGTACGTAATTATTTTTGCAACTTTTGAGCGGCTGCTTTGAACTCTTTGTCGCTGGGATCAGCAGACACTGCATCGAGATAATATTTGAGAGCTTTGGGACGATCGTTCATGTTTTCGCAAAGCTTACCCAGTGCATACAACACGCTTGCATTGTTTGGATCATCCATTAGAGCTGTTTCGATTTTGGCTTGAGCCCTGCGCATGTCGTCCATCGTGGCCGCTGGCTTTTTATCTTGCAATTCGCTCAATGCCGCCAGACATTTAGCCGTTGTTCTGGCGCTGACACCCGCATTAGGATTAGCTGCCACTTTGGAAAAAGCTTCGGCAGCTTCGCCAGGGCGATCGTTGCGAGCCGCAGTGATGCCTTCCTTGAGCTGTTTTTCGTAAGCTGCAGCCTGGTTCGAGCTGAACGAGGTAAATGCGAAAATCAAACCGCCGACAACGAAAAGCAGGACACCAGCAATGGCGCCTATCATCTCTTTGGACAGGGGCTTTTTCTTTTCTTCCTTTGGCTTTTCAATTACCTGAACAGCAGTATCGGCAGCGCCTTTGTCCAGGAGCCCGCCGCGGTCGCCAGCTGCTTCTTTCTCGGCAAGATTGCCGCGATCGCCGCCTGTATCTTGCTCGTAGAGCCGTCCTCGATCGCCGCCCGTGTCTTGTTCATAAAGGCGGCCTCTATCGCCATCGCCGTCGACCGCTTTGGCTCGATCGCTGGAGCTGTAAAGATCGCCCCGATCCGAGCGAGCATTGATTTGCGGTTTTGTCGGCGGATAGAGAACCGGTTTGTCGGGATTGAAATCAGGTATACGCGGAACGTCGTACAACAAAAGATTCTGCACTGTGGTGGCATAAGTTCGCACGGTGCCATCTTCATGTTCAAGAAGTGCCTTGAACGTCGGCGAATTGGCCACATCCTCGTAGTCGCTCTTTTTGAAGAGTAGATGCTTGTCTGGCAAATTGACAAAACGCCACAACGACGGATCGACAGAGAGCGCATAGAGCGTGGTGTAGATCACCCAGTTTGAGAAATTATCAAGGTAGCGGCCGAAGTGAGAGTCATCTCGTTTCGGACTTTGATAGTGCTCGAGCCCTCTTTCATTGCTCTGGCGCCCAGCCAGTCGCGGCACAAACATACCGTCGTAATCGATCAATTTGATCTCGTCATTGGCGACAAAAATATTGCCGTGTTGTAAATCGCCGTGAGCGATGCCTTCCTTGCGCAAAGTGACCGTCATCTCGAACCATTTGTCTGCGAGACGACGCAGCTTCAGTGGGTTGTCGAGATTCTTTTCGATATATCGGTCGAGTAGTTCACCATCGCACCAGTCCATCTTTAGAATCGGAAACCAACTGCCTTGCACTTTGATGCCCTTGGGCACGAATTCGAAGTCGACCGTGTAGGGCAGACTGAGGCTGAGTAAATCATGACCGATTGCCGCATAGCGATCTTGCTGATCGGCTACGTCACGGAGAAAGCACCGCACAGCCGCTTTGCGCCGAGTACCTATGAGCAGATATACGCTGGCGAAATTGCCGCTGCGCACCAGTGGTGAACCATATTTGTCACTTTCAGGCTCGCCGGCTTTCAATTCCGGATCGTCGAAATTCAAGTGAGGGTTCTGAATCGCCTCGTCATAGTCGGCGGCTACCGGCCATCCTGCTATTGCCATGAGCAAGCTCCTGACTTGAGGACTTTTATCAGTCTAGATTCAATCAATTCAATTTCCGCCAAATTGCCGGTCTTCATCAGCTCAGACTGTCATTTATACCGCATGAAGCAGATTTTCGGCACTGATCTTGGCTAACATCTCGATACCCTTGTAAGATCCCAGAGCCGGATCTAAAGTTTGGCGGGACTAAGTCTCCCCTCTGGGAGTAATTAATTAGGGGTAAGTGAATTGGTTTACGATGCTCAAATCAGCCGCAGCAACCCAGCCTGCATCGTTATCCTTGTCGATCAATCAGAATCGATGCAGGACGGAATCAAAGGGGATGCGACCAAGAGAAAGTGCGACGGCGTGGCTGAAGTGGTCAACCGCTTTCTCCACAGTCTGGTAATCAGATGTACGGTCGGTATGGGTGAGGTTTTCCCTTACTATTACATAAGCGTAATCGGCTACGGCTCGAGCGTTGGTCCCGCTTTCGTCGGCAAATATCAAGGCGTAGAGTCGGTTTGCATCTCGGACCTGGCCGAAGCCGCCCGAGTTGACACGAGGACCATTCAACGACCGGAAGGCGAGGAGCGCATCAAAACCAAAGTCTGGTTTGATCCGATTGCCAACGGCCGCACGCCAATGTGTGCGGCTTTCCAGCAAGCCAAGGCGGTTGTCGATAAATTCGTCGCTCAATATCCCAATTGTTATCCGCCGATGGTCATGAATATTACCGACGGTGACTCGACTGATGGCAACCCCAGTGCGCACGCCGAATCGATTAAGGAAATTCAAAGCAGCAACGGTAATGCTCTTGTCTTCAATGTGCACGTTTCGTCAACGAACGCCCCCAGCACCATATTTCCCAATGGTGAAAATTCGCTTGGCGACCCTTACGCGAAAATGCTTTTCCGCATGTCGAGCACTCTGCCAGCCAAAATGCGCCAGATCAGTAAAGAGTTGCGTTTCGAGATCGCTGATGGTGCCAAAGGTTTTGCCTTTAACGCCGATTTGACCTGTTTGACCAGTTTGCTCGAGATAGGCACACGCGGTCAGAATACAGCCAAAATCTGAGTTCAAGCCAGCAGTGCGGCCTCAGCCCTTGAGCCGGTCTTTGATGTGATCGAGCAGCGGCCCGAGAAAGCTCGTGTCAACCGCTGTTTTAGCTGGCGGTGCTGCTTTATGATCGGATTTGTCGTTATTCTGAAAGAGATTGACGTTGGCCACGTGAGGAGCTTCTGGCGGCTTTTCCGAAGTCTCGCGCACAACAACAACGTTTTTCTTTTGCTGGAGTTCGCGCTGTTGTTGTTGCAATTGCTGTTTGACGTGAATGCGTGCCATGCGAGTTTGCTGCATCGACGGCGGCGCCATGTCCCGCCCGGGCTGCATGCCCCTGTTTGTCCCACCACCCGGTTCACTGCCACTGCTATTCGAGCCCGAATAGGAGGCTCGGCGG
>CAJCHQ010000611.1 GCA_903970295.1 Bryobacterales bacterium | reverse complement strand
AAGCGACCGTCCTTCTTGAACGGTAATATTGGCCAGATTTTTCAGGGGTGTGGGCGTGCCGTAATATTCCACTTCCACCCGGTCGAGAATGGCTGGATTAGCCCGACCGGTACGAATTGTCTGAAATTCCTTCGTACAATTTGTGATCGCCTTTTTCATGCGTTCTTCCGACGATTGCAAAACTTCAGTTGCGGTACTCATACTTTCTCTCCAACACAAGAACCAACGAGCGTGCCTACTTTGTCTCCCCGAACTATATTTTCGATGCTGCCGGCTTTGGCAAAATCGAAAACCACAATAGGAATGTCATTTTCTTCGCAAATAGCAATTGCCGCCGGATCCATGACTTTGAGTCCCTGCCGACGCACTTCTTCGAAGGAAATCTCTTCAATTTTTTGGGCTTGGGGATTTTTCTGCGGATCGTCGGTGTAGACACCATCGACTTTATTTTTGGCCATCAGAACGACTTCGGCTTTGATTTCGGCGGCGCGCAAGGCGGCAGCTGTGTCGGTCGTGACGTGCGGATTGCCCGTGCCGCCCCCGAAGATGACGACGCGGCCTTTTTCTAAATGTCGGATCGCCCGCAAGCGGATAAAAGGTTCGGCTACTGCAGGCATGGCGATTGCCGTTTGCACACGCACTTCCACGCCTTTCGATTTGAGCACTTCCTGGATGATCAAGCCATTCATGATCGTAGCCAGCATGCCGACATAATCGGCCGCCGCCTTATCCATGCCCCACTCACTGCCTTTGACGCCGCGGAAAATATTGCCACCACCGACGACGACAGCGATCTGAACACCCATCTTATATGCTTTAGCAATTTCATCAGCTATACCACCGATGGCTTCGCGGTTGATGCCGAAGCGATCATTGCCCATCAGGGCTTCGCCGCTCAATTTAAGAAGAATTCGTTTGTACTTGGTGGATACCATTTGCCTATCGACCAGCGCTGAGTTCGACGCCCCTGTAACCGACTCGGTTCCCAGCATCATAGCCGTCTCAGCACTTTGTTCCATGACTGCAATCTCATTCCGATTATGGCACTTCGCCAGAGTGGCTGCCGCTTCCAGCAATCCCGAGTAGGGTTAATAAATATTGCCAAGATATAGTCGACAAGCCAACTTCGGGCTTCAATCAAGCACCATAGCAAAGCCAGCTGTCACACAACTTACGTAAGCTTTTTAAGATTTTTACATTTAAACGCCAGTCTGACGCTTTTCTATTCGGACTTGCCGTTGGCCTCTTGCGCCACTTCTCCGAGAATGAAGAGGGCGAAGCGCACAGGTCTCAGCTCAGTCCCCAATTCCTGGCCCTTAGCGGCTAAATATTTAGAGACGCTCTGGCTCGGATCTTTGACGAATGGTTGTTCGAGCAAGCAACGCTCGGCCAAGATTTTGTCGACCCGTCCGCCGACGATTTTCTCGCGCATCTCGGGCTTCTTCTCAGCCAAGTCTGCTTTGCCGGCTTCAATGCGGCGCTCGTTTTCAATCGTCTCAGCCGGTATCTGGTCGCGGCCCATGAATTGCGGTTTAGCCGAAACCACATGCATAGCTACTTCGCGAGCCAGTCCCGTCAGTTTTTCGGAATCGACCTTTTTGCTCGAGGAAATTTCAACGATGGCGCCCATCTTGCCACCAAGGGCGTGAACGTATAATCCGATGATGCCGTTCTCACTTTGCAATTCGAATGTAGCCAGGCGGCGGATCAATATATTTTCACCTGTCTTGGCGATGGCCTGAGTGACCATATCTTTGACTGTGCCCTGAGCGTGACTCTGGTTGAGGAATGTTTCCGGGTCTTTGGCCTTGCTCTCCAAGAGAATGTTGACCAGCTGTTGGGTCAGTTCGGCGAAATTCTCGTTGCGAGCGACGAAGTCAGTCTCACAATTGACTTCGACCAGCGCACCTTCGCGACCATCGGCACTGATTTTGCCAACGACCAGACCTTCGGAGGCGACACGATCGGCCTTTTTGCCGGCGGTGGCAGCACCTTTTTGTCTCAGCAACTCGAAAGCTTTTTCGAAATCACCGGAAGATTCGACAAGAGCCTTCTTGCAATCCATCATTGCCGCTCCGGACTTGTCTCTCAACTCTTTAACCATCGAAGCGGAAATCTCTACCATTACCATATTCTCCTCACAATGTTCG
>CAJCHQ010000610.1 GCA_903970295.1 Bryobacterales bacterium | reverse complement strand
GTCAGGAGCATTTCAATCGGCTCATGGAAGAGTTGATGCTCGTTAAAGAAAAAACCGGCGTTAAAGTCAATCTCGTTGCCCACAGTATGGGCAATAGACTGGCTGTTCGCTCAGCCCCGATCACGTCTGGCAAACATTTTTTCTCGCAAGTCTTTTTGGTCGATCCGGATTTTGATGCGGAAACATTCGTGCACTATGCCCTCAGATATCTTCACGGAGGGCAATCCGGAAAGAACTCGCAGTTGCGTATTCTCTTCTCCAGAAAAGACCGCGCCCTGCCATTCGCACAGCTCTTATTCGGTGGATACACGCGCCTGGGTCAAGGTGCCGATACTTTTCTCGAATCACTGCTAAACCCATTAGCGTTGCCCAAAACGTTGCAAGACACAGCCAGTGCCATCGGTAAACTGAATCCCCTGGCCGACGATTCACCCGCTCCTGACGAAAAAGAAGCTAAAGACCGATTGTACAATCGATTCGAATGGATTGACTTCACCTTGCTCGACCACGGCTTCATGGGTCACAGTGTGCCCTACGAGCTGATTGCCAGTTTGTGGTCGACTGGAAAACCCGGTCCTGGGCTGAGCCTGGTCGATGACGAAGCGGGGCAGGTAAACAGGATCACTCGGTTTATCGCTCGGTCGCTGAAGCAGAAACAACGCATCGGTGACTGGGGTAAATGTCAAAGAGTAGTGTTCACGAAGGACTTACCTCCGTCTACCGCTGACGCCCAGAAGTAACGACGCTCGAAGAAAATTGTTTTATGATTGGCAATCCAACCAGCCGACTTTTTCGATCTCTCGGTAGTCGATCGTCAGTTCTTCACCTTTGCCGATATCTCGCACGGCCACGCCGACAGCGCAGCGATGTTTCGTATAGTCTGGACGGATGTTCGGATCATCAGAGTGATTGATGAAGCGAGCATGGTCGAACGAAAGGATGTAGCTATCGAAGTGATGGTCTAAATAGGCAAAAGTTTTGAACCATTCCTGCACCGTGTCGGGGAGTGCTGCCACTTCTTCCTTGGTTTTTTCGAGATCGAAACCTTCTTGAAAGCGCCAAACTTCTGCCCCCTTAGCGATCTGCTCGACAGCATGCACTCCGAATCCATGTATAGAGCTTGCTGTCAATTCAGTTTTAATTAGAAGCATGATGATGTTCCCGTTTTGAGGATAAATGCGTTTGATCTTCGAGCAGCGGCGACAATCTTGTACGTATGGCCTGCTTAGCCAGTTCCAAATCGACTTCTTCAGCTCGTTCGATGTTCCGACAAAGTTCTTTCAATATTTGGTCTGTAACAAGACCGGCCTTCAGGGCGAAATTATAGGGAACGTTGGTGAATGTGACTAACCCGTAGCGAGACACATATTCCCCAGGAAATTCATTTTGCAGTCTTTTCTCGACCGCCTTTTCGAGGAGAAAGCGAGGATCAGCAACCTTATCGCGCATCTCAATGAAGTTTTCGACGGCCATATCAGCGATAGCGTCGGTATTCAATTTGCGTTCGGCCGAAAAGTCATTGAAGATCGACTGCCAACCGGAGGAACCTTCCTTCTGTCTGCGAGGGTGTTCACTGCCTTCGTGCAAGCGCTTTTCCAGATAGAGGCTGCCACCATTT
>CAJCHQ010000609.1 GCA_903970295.1 Bryobacterales bacterium | reverse complement strand
GCTAATTACAGCGATCCAACGCTCGGAGATGGCAAGGGAATTTATTTAGACGACGGTGCTTCTAACAATACGGTTACCGGTAACGTCATTGCGGAAGACGGTCCGGAAAGCGCAACATCGAATGCTGTATTTATTCACGGTGGTATCAACAACGACATAAATAACAATCTGATCGACTTAGGCAGTTCGGGTAAAATAGCGGCGATGGGATACGATTCCAGTCCGTTGCATCCCGGCGGTATGACTGGAAATGTCTTTAAAGACAATACGATCGTTTCTGATTTCGCGGGCGATCAAAAAACGCAGTTTTTTGGTTCCGAGGGTTACACCTATTTCAATGGTTTTGGTAGCGCGCAACGTGGAGCAAATCCTGACATTGAAGACAATGTCTACCACAACTACGGAGGCGGACAAGTGCGCACCGATGGCAATGGCATAGGTGATACAAGCCCAATTTACAAAACACCTACAGATGTACCACTGCAAGGCGCCTGGGGGCCGGTCGGATTTACTCTGCCAAGCGACATCACTACACCGCTAACCGAGACTAAATCGGATCCCAGTGACGAGACGACACCTGTGACATCAACTGGGACAGATACTGTTCCATCGGTAACAGAATCAAGTGACTCCACCCCCTTACCATATTCAGAGTCGGTCGCGACAACACCAGCCCTGCCAAACAATCAGTTGCAGGCAAGAATCAACGAGAACAATAAATATGATGAGGAAGCCAAAAACGGCGGAATAGACACACTCTTCGTTGGTGACTCGTTGACTGAGAAGCAGCCGGAGTCAGTTCTTACCAAAGACTTCGGCTCAAAGACAGCCGCCTTCGGTGTGGGAGGGGACCAGACTCAAAACCTGCTTTACCGGCTGCAAAATGGAGAATTAGATTTTCCCACCAATGATCAACCCAAAGTTGTGGTGATGGAGATTGGCACAAACAATATCGGAAACAACACGGAAGACCAGACGCTGGATGGCATTAAGGCAAACATAGACGAAATTGAGTCCAAGCTGCCGAATACAAAAATTCTATTGGAGGGCGTCTATCCAAGGGGCACTTCAACGGATCCGGAACCGATTACCAGCTTGAATTCTGAGATTCAAGCGTTGGCCGATGACAAAACTGTTTTCTATACGAATGCCGGAGGCAACCAGTTATTGAACTCCGACGGAACTATCAATACGAGTCTGTACCTCCCTGATCATGTTCATCCAAATGAGCAGGGCTATGAGCTGATCGATAGCGCTCTAGCTGCCGTTGTTCAAGGAATTTCCTGATTTTCTAAGCGACGCTCAAATTACGATGGCGTCAAAAATTTGTAACCTACGCGGTGTACGGTCTCTATGAAGGACGGCTGCCCAGGCGTATCGATATAGCCGCGAATCTTGGCGATGTGCACACGCAAGTTATCAGCAGAGATATCCGAGTCAGATGGCCAGATTCGATTTAAGAGCACTTCAGCACTAAAAACTTGATTTGGATGGCGCATGAAAAATTCGAGTACGGCAAATTCTTTAGGCTTGATAGTAAGAACCCGACCACCTTTTTTGAGACTGAAACTTGTTGGATCCAGCTCAAGATCGCCCGCCCTCAGGGTAAGCTGATGATCCTGGTTTTTGCGCCGCAACTGGGCGCGGACGCGAGCGGAAAGTTCGTGCGGGTCGAATGGTTTTGTCACATAGTCATCCGCGCCTGAATCAAGTCCCTCTAATTTTGAACCGATCTCCGATCGGCTCGTTAGCATGATCACAGGCGCCATACCTTTCATCTGGCGATATTTGCGCAGGACCTCAAATCCAGACATGCCAGGAATTTGCACGTCAAGTATGAGCAAATCGTATTGTGTATATTCGCACATCTCGACGGCCTCAGTGCCTGTGCCCACGACATCACAGGCATGGTGATCCTGGTCGAGCCACTGTTTCAATGAACCCGAAAGCTCAGAATCGTCCTCGACAATCAAAATTTTGGCCATCGCAAAAGTCTTCAAGGGCATTGTCCCGATATACTATAACCCGCGAGAACGCTCAGGAATCGGTTCGATGCAAACGAATTTGAAACTTTTTCATAAGGGATTGA
Organism: Bryobacterales bacterium; assembly: GCA_903970295.1. Next base: position 13,394 of record CAJCHQ010000609.1, on the reverse strand, counting down.
TTCTGATTTCAGTGCCGCTCGCATTTGAGCTGATTTTTGTTTGCGTACTTTACTATTTCTACGATCAAGCAACGGAAGAGTCTCTGCGCCAATCAAAATCAAAAGAGTTTGTAGCAGAAACCAATGCTCTCTCAAATCTCATTTTGCAAGCGTCTTATACGCTTTTATCGTTCAAAGCTCTGAGAAGCAAGACCTATCTTGGTGACTTCGACAAATTCGCCGCCGAAATTCCCAACGCAGAATCAAGACTCGATAATTTGAGCCAGGGGAATGAGCACCGACAAGCCCGTGTTCTAGAGCTTAAGAATACGGTAGAGCGTTTACTAAATCTCATGCATAGATTCCGTGAGCCTAGTGATTCGGTCTCTTTTCTGCTGGAAAACCCTCTCACATTTCGCATCCAAATGGAGAGAAACTATCGCCAGTTTCTCGAACAAATTAAACGCATTGACCTCGAGGAAGGTCAGCTTCAGAACAACAATTCGGAGCTTATATTCAGAGAGCGCTTCCGCAACTTATTGTGGCTCGGCATCATTGCCAATCTCGGCATCACCTGCTGGCTCGTCTGGCTTTACAGTAACAACATCACCAAGCGCTTAGAGATTCTGTCCGATAACGCCGCACGAATCGCGCATCGGCAGGCTCTCAACGTGCCGGTTGCTGGCAATGACGAAATCGCCCAGCTCGATCAAACTTTTCATCGCGTCGCCGGCGAACTCAAGCAAGCGGAACAGCGCAAGCAAGATTTTGTCTCAATGATCAGTCATGACTTGCGCAGCCCTTTGACCTCAGTTCAATTATCGCTTGCCTTGATTCAAAAGTCGGAGGATGAAATTTCGGCTGTTAATGAGGAACGAGTCGCCGCTGCCAGTCGCAACATCACGCGCGTGAATAAAATGCTAGAGCAATTACTGGATATGGAAAAGCTCGAAGCCGGCATGCTCAAAATCGAACCAGTGTTAACCGACCTGGATGGAATTATCAAACAATCGATTGACTCTATCCACGAGCAGGCGAGCGAAAAATCGATCGTTATTAGCTACAAGGCACATCGATTGATCATTTCAGCCGATCCCGAACGGCTTCGGCAAGTGTTAATAAATATTCTAAGCAACGCAGTCAAATTCGCACCGCCGTCAACAGCAATCGATATTTCTGTCCTGGACCGCTCGAATATGGTCACTGTTTCAGTCCACGACCAGGGTCCTGGTATCGCGCTCGGGGAGCAAGAGAGGGTCTTTGACCGCTTTTACCAGGCCAGTCGCGACTCCTCCTTGCGAAAAGCAGGGACCGGGTTAGGTCTGGCCATCGCCAAAACTCTGATCGAAGCACACAATGGAAAAATCGGAGTGACCAGCGCCGAGGGCAAAGGAAGCACGTTTTGGTTCGCCATACCATCTTCATGAAAGCCTGGGCGCTGCGATCCTTTCAATTTTCAAGTCTTTAACAACTTCGCAGTAACTTCTCTTTGCTGTTCCCAACAGCAACTTACCAAAATAAGCTCCGTTCCATCGCTAGAACGAGCATTTTTTCCTGGAGGACTGCAATGACACTCGAAAGCAGCTTGAGTACAAGAAACCAGGATGCCTTAAAACATGGCGATAAGTCTTATCCCAGCCAGTTTTCAGATATCGCCTTCCAGAATCAAGCGGGAGCTGGTGTGATCACACCCAGGTCGAATGTGCAGAATGAATCAAGGTCGGGCTCACTGTCTATTCCCGACCTAAACTTTGGCAGTGTGAACCCTGATCTCTATTTATCGCAGTTGCTCCCTGCCAAAGTCGGACAAACACCGGCAACGGAAGAAGGAAAATCTGTCGGCGTTTCAAAAACCGGCGACCTCAAAGGTCTGGTTGAAACTGGAGGCAAGGTGATCGAGCACGCCGCCGCGAGCATAGTGGCTAAACTGCCTATCGTCGAGCACAGGGTGCCAACAACACCAGCAGGCACCTCGCATCCTTTCACTGAGATGTCCGCAAATAGTAAAAGACTGGCTGAAAATACAGCCGCATTGAATCAAGACATTAGCAAGTCCAAAAAACTGACAAGCAATGATGAAAAGAAGATCGGTACTGAATTGCAGCATCTGACCACTGACCTACATTTAGTTGAAGGTAGACATCCTACTGACGATGCAAGCTATAAGTCGCAATGGGCCAGTGCCGAATCTTCCGTCGAAAAGCTGCGCAGTGATCTAACTTCATTAGAAAACGAGAAGAGTCCAAGCACAGAACAAATAGACACTTTCGATAAAGATGAGGCAAGCTTGCAAACAAATCTGAAAGCGCTATACGAACCAGCACTTGCACATAAATCTGGTGGCGGTGGCGGTGGTAGCCGTGGCGGCGAAGGCAGTGACAACAGCGGCAATGCCAACAATCTTGTTGTGGATGCAAACGGGCTTAAAGACGAAAAAGATTTGTATGCCAGCGGCATCAAAGTAGGAACCCTTAGGCTCTGGGATTCGGGCTTGAAGATGAACCAAATTGCCGATAAAAACGGCAATATAACTCAGACCGGCTTTAAAGACCTCGCCCAACAAGTCGAGCTAGCCCACCAAAATGGTTCAAAAGTGATGTACACAATAGGAGAAGCCCGAAACAGTAAAGGCGAAGTTGTTATGCCGTCGCTCCAGCAAGTAGAAAACTTTACTAAACAGCTGGCCCAATGGAGCGCTAAGCAAAAGCCGGGAGGCGGCATAGATACTTACGAATTGTGGAACGAGCCTGAAGACAAAGGTTTTTGGCCCGGCAACGCGGCACAGCTCGCTGAGTACACGGGCAAGATGGATCAAATAATCAGGCAATATGATCCCACAGCCAAGATTGCCGCGCCACCTATATCTTTCTGGAGCAACAATACGACGACGTTGAATTTCGAAAAAGACTACCTCAACGATCTGAAGAATGATGGTTTCGGTCCAGTCAATAAACTATTTGACCAGGTTGATATTCACACCTACAACAACATTCAGGAAGCTGCTCACGCGCAAGATCCGGCCCAAATTAACACAGATTTGGCAGAGCTGAAACCAATATTAAGCCAGTTTGGTTTGGAAAATAAGCCCCTGGTTGTCAGTGAAGACGGTTTCAAAGACACAGCGATGCCCAGTACCCAGGCCGGGGTCGACTATTACTCGCAAAAATTAATCGATGCTTGGAAAGATGATGTAACGCCCGGAATTTACGCCTTCGGCAACAGCCTCTATAGCGATCTGCAAAAAGCTGGACATATGTCTGATGCAATCAAGCAGATTCAACAGTGGGAGAGCGGCTCTTCCATCGAATCTCTTACCGATAAAAACGGTGTCTACACCGCAGACATTGTTCACGACGGACAGCAGGAAGTGATTGCTTGGAGTGCAGATGGGAAAGCGGTTCAATACGCACCTCCAAGCGGCGATACCAGCTATCAAAAGCTTAGCGGCGCCACTGGAAGTGTATCAGGGGACGTGACTCTGAGCGGGGAACCAGAATTGTTCTACTAAATTAAAACCGTTGTGAGTCACTTCTGAACCGAAAAAGTATCCCAACCGGTGAGCTGTTTCAAGTACGAAGATGCATAATAAAGAGAACCATACCGACAAACCATTAGTGAAGGCATTAATCAGGTAGGCTTCCACGGTTACACAATGCTGCATAAAATGCCAAAGTTCCGGAGGCTCTTACGCCAATTTCATGGTTCCAAATGAGACCGCAAAAAATGCTGGTCGTATTTCTTTCCGTTTTTTTACGCATCTTATTCTTTGCCAGCAGCGCGGATGCACAAGCAGCTTCCAAAGTTGCTGGCAATCCTCAAAAGAATGCTGTTCACGAAAAAAATAGTGGCGATGCAATCCGGGCAAATCGCAAACTAAAGGACTCAGCCCGCGAACTTCTCATTTCCGAAAAATACGAAGAGGCTATCGAGTTACTCAATAGAGCGATCCAACTCGCACCAAGCGATTATGAAGCGTATAGTTGGCGCTCCAGGGCTTTCGGGCGCTCGAACCAAATCAAAAAAGCGCTTTTTGACGCGGAGAGGGCAGTCGTTCTCGATCCAAATCACTTAGCTGCTCTGGACGCGAAACTCGCTTGTCTCTACAGGCTTGGTCAATACGAAAAAGCTGTGCAGGTCGCTGATGTCGCAGCGAAAAAATTGCCACACTGTCGCTGGATTTATTCTTACAGGGGCAGAGCCCTGTGTTGTACGGGCAGATATGCGCTGGCGATTCCCGATTTATCTCGAGTACTGGAAGAATTTTCCAATAGCTCTGAAGCTCTGATTCCACTTGGGCTTGCTGAGGCAGGAGTAGGCGATGAAAGTGCTGCTCTCAACAGCCTCGAGTCGATTTCCAAACTCTCAAGACGAAGTCTTCGCTTAACCATTTCCCCCGCGAAATCTGAACAGCATGACATTCAGCTTTATAGAGCAGCCTTGCGAAACTTCGATGACAAGATTCGCCTCCAGGGCAAGACCTGTAAAAACTTGTTCGCCCGCGCTTTCGCCAATTTCATTCTGGAAAAATACTCGCAATCAGTTGAAGATTGCACCCAGGCGATTAAATTGAACCCAAAATTATGCCCGCCTCGCATTCTGAGAGCATACGGAAATCTTGCCTTGAAACAACAGAAACTGGCCCGCGAGGAGATCGAAACAGTGATCTCCATGGCGCCTGAAGCAGACAGCAGTTATGCTGCCCTCATTCATCTCCATTTTTATGATGGCTCGTATCTTCAAAGTATCGAAGATTTGTCGCAGAAACTAAAATCCAGTTCTCGACCGACTCCCATTCTTGTGGCGCGAGGTCAGATATTTGTTGAATCGAATCGACACGAGGAGGCGCTAGCGGATTTTAATCGAGCGCTGGAATTCAATCCGTCGAGGACGGACGCTTTAGCCGCTCGAGCGGAAATATATCAAGCGCTATCCCATTTTGATCAAGCGATCGCAGACTTCTCAAAAGCGATACTTTTGCAGCCAAATTGTCCGATTGCTGCGTATAAAGGACGTGCAGCTTGTTACATGGAATTGCATCTATATAATAAAGCGGTAGATGATTTGAGCAAGTTGATAGCATGTTCTCATTCGGCCAGGCCTTACTTTGCCAGATCTATTTGCTGGACTAAGCTTGGGCAGCCAGAACGTGCACTGGCCGATAAACGCGCCGCTGAGAGTTTCCAGTCAATCGAAACAATGAGCACTTTCGCGTATTGAGAAACCACTAGTTTGCGTCTAACCAGTTGCTGATTCTTTCAGGCAATCTGTCATTCGTTTTCTCAAGCGTCAGAGCATTTAGCTGTTCTCTAAAGCTTATTTGCGAAATGTTTTACCGACGTTGCGCTGATGTGTCAGCGATGTGGCAGAATTAAACCTGAACTGATAGTACTGTGAGCCCAACCTGTTAGGTGAGAATGCCAACTTTCCAGATCTTGATGGCTGAAGACAGTGTTTCCGATGCTGAATTGGCTCGGGAGGCATTCAAAGGCGGCAACATCAAGACGGAGCTCGTCATTGTTGAGGACGGGATTGAGGCGCTAGATTTTATGAACGCCGCCGGGAAGTACGCGTCCAGGCTAATGCCGGACCTTATTATCTTAGACCTCAATATGCCAAGAATGAATGGCAAAACGGTTCTGCGTTCGTTGAAGCAGCATCCTCAATTCAAGGTGATTCCCGTGGTTATTCTAACCACCTCCCAAGATGAGGTCGATGTCGAGCAATCGTACGGACTGGCGGCGAGCTGCTACGTTACAAAACCAATGGATTTCGAAAAATTTTTGGAAGCGGCCGCGGCGATCAAGAACTTCTATTTTTCGGTGGCTACGTTGCCGCCAGACGTGAAGTGAAGTTTACCTTGATGAATGTGCCGCGAGCGGTCTGTGGCCTGGTCCATTAGGTTGTCTAATGGAGTCTGCGAAGTGTTGACGAAAAATGGTGAGAGCCCACTCTGGTATGACAACGAAACTTGTCCCGCTTGACTGGAAATAGCGACTGTCGCAGCTGTGGATTTTTCCAGATGTGGCCGAATCCGGGTTGATGTGGCAATCGTCCGCCAAAAGATCCATCGGTGTTCCTGTTCTTGATGGGCGGAGATACTCGATGAGATAGCCTGGGTCCTTGGACCAAGATTACGCTAGGATGCTACTTTGACATTAAGGTAACAAACGTCGGACTATTGAGATTTGGAAGCGCATGGCGTTTTCGTTTGACCGACTGTTTCCGCTTCTGTCTTCTTCATATCTGCCACGATTTCGTAAGAACGCAGGCGATCGCTAAAATCGTAAAAGTCAGAGACGATCATCAACTCGTCAGCCTGAGTAGAGGCCAGTAATTCTTCTAATTTGGATTTTACTTTTTGTGGTCCACCAATCACAGCCAGCGCAAGACGACTGATAACGGCCGCCCTTTCGGTTTCAGTCCAGATGCTGTCCATACTGTCTACAGGCGGCAATGTGTTGGTGCGTTGCCCTCTAATCAAGTTGAGAAATTTTTGCATGGTTGAGGTCGCCAGGCGCTCTGCTTTTTGATCCGAATCAGCAGCGATAACCTGCACCCCAATCATTACGTAGGGCTCTTTTAGATGCGCAGATGGTGTGAATTTGCTGCGGTAGACTTTTAATGCTGACTCCATTTCTTCTGGTGCAAAATGACTGGCGAACGAGAACGGCAGTCCAAGATCGGCTGCAAGCCTGGCGCTGAATGTGCTTGAACCAAGCAACCAAATGGGAATGTCCAGACCGACTCCAGGATAAGCATGCACACGCTGACCAGGGAACGAGGGTTCGAAATAACGTTGCAGTTCCGCCAACAATTCCGGGAAGTCGTTCCCATTAGTATCTAGTCCACGCCGCAACGCGAAAGAAGTGACGTGGTCGGTGCCCGGAGCTCTACCAAGTCCGAGATCGATGCGCCCGGGATAGATTGACTCAAGTGTTCCGAATTGCTCAGCTATGAGAAGCGGGGCATGATTCGGCAGCATTACTCCGCCTGATCCAACTCGAATTTTTGCAGTGCCGGCGGCAACGTAGCCAATCAACACCGATGTAGCCGAGCTGGCCACGCCTGATAGATTGTGGTGCTCCGCTACCCAGAAGCGGTTGTAGCCCATTTTTTCTGCCTGTTGGGCCAAAGCTAAAGTATTTCGAAAAGCGTCTGCCGGAGTTTTGCCCATCGCCACAGGCGCCAAATCTAGCACCGAGATTGGAGTTTTTTCAAATCTGTTCATGCCTGCATTATTACACGGAAAAAATCGACTTCCCGGGAGCGATAGGGTGATTTCTATTTCCAATCAGTATATGACATGTACTGACAATTTTGCCGGTAAACCCTTATACTGCGCGAGCATCGGAGTCATTGAAGGACTCCTGAATCACGACGAGGTCAACCTATAATGTTTAGATCGCAAAGCTGGCGCGTCGCGTGTTGTTTAGCCGTCCTGAATTTGCAGCTTGCTCCTCTATCGGTTTTGGCACTGGATTCTGAAAGCACTTCACGGCAAACGAACTGGCAGAAAGTCGACGAAGCGTTTACCGATGACTACAAATTTCGGCGCGAAGAAATCAAACGCGCGCTTGGTCCCGTGATTGTGCTCGGACTGCCTGAAGCGGTCCTGATAAAGAATGGCGAACACTCGAGTGTTCCTTGCGTGCCAGAATCGTACACGGCCAGGAAAACAGTCGATCACATCGCTCTGGCAATTTACGTGATTCTGCTCAACCAGACCGGCAAGCCCTTAAATGAAAACGCTTGCAATCAGCTGAAGCTTTTGGCTGAGCGCGTTGAGAAAGCCCAAACATTTGGTCGGATTGTGGATCAGCTGAGCGACTCCGACAGCGCTCGGCAGCAAAAGATTATTAGCGATTCTCTACAATTTTTAGGAGAGACCTTGAGGACCGGGCAAGTTTCTTCGGATCAATTACATGCCTTTGTCCAATCGATTGCTCCGGCGAGCATGCAGAATGCAGACGATGCAATCGCCTCCCAGCTCGGTCTTTTGGACGAGATCGTCACCGGTTGGCGCCAGCAAATGACTGAAGATGAATGGGCGCGAACCTACGTCATTGTCAGTGGAGAACACATGCCGAGAGATCGCAATTCGGCGATGCAATACGCATTGGCATTAATGAAACAACCGGCTGAAGGCGATCGCGTTGTTTATTATGAAGGTGAATATGACGAATCTAAAGCGCTGGATCTTCTCGCTACGCATATTTTAGATCGACATATTGCCATCGATTATTTTGCCGATAAGATGCGCATGCACAGAGACCTGCTCTCTGATGGAGCCCGCAAATATCTCGATAAACATAAACCCGGCGAGTCTCAAGCTGTAAGACCCTAGCAGCCATAGGCTTGTCAATTCGCTCATATCTCCAAAGCAGACGGGTGATAAGATGCTACCGCCGGCGGACGCGCTGGTAAAACTGTTAATGCAAAGGACAAGAAGATGCAATTTGGGAATGTCAGTGCTGAGAGCGAGTCTGACGCTTTCGTTTTCTTTGGCGCGAGTGGTGATCTGGCGTATAAGCAGATTTTTCCTGCTTTGCAATCGCTCATCAAACTTGGTCAGCTCAAGGTTCCAATTATTGGTGTGGCTAAGTCGAGTTGGGATCTCGAACAACTTAAGGCGCGCGCCAAAGACAGTCTGGAAAAGCACGGCGGTCTTAACGCCGATGCATTTGCCAAGTTGTGCTCATTGCTCAGATATGTCGATGGCGATTATGCCGACGCCTCTACCTTCGAAACTTTGCGCGACCTGATAGGCGAAGCCAAACGGCCGCTTTATTACTTGGCGATTCCGCCAAATCTCTTCGGCACCGTCGCGCAGAAATTGAAAGCGGCTGGGTGTGTAGCGAATGCCAGAGTTGTCGTGGAAAAACCTTTTGGCAACGATCTGGATTCGGCCAAAAAACTCAACGATGACCTTCATGAATATTTTGAAGAGAGCAATATATTCCGCATCGACCACTTCCTTGGCAAAGAAACTGTTCAGAATTTGATTTATTTTCGCTTTGCTAATCCAGTCGTGGAAGCTTGTTGGAATAACCGACATATTGAGAGCGTTCAAATTACCATGGCTGAATCTTTCGGTGTTTCAGATCGTGGCAAACTTTATGACGAGGTCGGAACTATCCGCGATGTCATCCAGAATCACTTGCTTCAAGTGGTGGCTTGCTTAGCTATGGAAGTCCCTGACGATAACGATCACGAATCAAGACGTAAAAGACGCACTCAACTATTGGAATGTGTGCGCACTTTAACTGCGGCAGATGTGGTGCGTGGGCAATTCAATGGTTATACGAAGGTGAAAGGAGTTGCGGCTGATTCGAAGACCGAAACATTCGCGGCGCTGAAGGTGTTCATAGACAACGAACGATGGCAAGGCGTGCCGTTTTTCATCAGAGCAGGTAAGTGTTTGCCCGTGACCGTGACAGAAGTTATGGTCCGATTCAAGCCCCCCACTCACGCTGTGCTGGACGAAACTTCTCTGCCAGAAGACAACTATTATAGATTGCGTCTAAGTCCTGAAGAGGTAATCGCTCTCTGTTTAAAAGTAAAGAAACCAGGTGAACCCATGGTAGGATTTCTAACGGAGTTGATCGCACATGAGAAGCCTGAGAATCAAATGCCACCATATGTGAGGCTGCTTGGAGATGCGATGAGAGGCGACCCTACCTTGTTTACTGACGAAGACGCGGTTGAGTCTGCCTGGAAAGTGGTCGATCCGATACTTGGTGATGCTACTCCCTTGTACATGTATGAGCCAGGCACATGGGGACCTCAAGAAGTGAGGGGAAAAATCGAACCCGAGCAGGGATGGAACGATCCAGTGGAGTCGTCGTGAGCATAACTCAGACCAGAGCAAAAGGGAAAAGCACAGTGAAGCCGGCAGCAAACTCGACATCCAGTCGAAAACACTTGCTGCATCCTTTGTTGATCCCACCTGCCAATAAAAATGATCGGTCAATTATCATGGTGATCGATGTTGGTGGCACTCACGTGAAAGCAATGACTACATCCGATCGCAATGAACGGAAATTCGACTCCGGGCCGAAGATGACTGCCGAAGATATGGTGGCGGGCATCAAGAAATTGACCATCGGCTGGAAATACGACGTGATTTCGATTGGTTATCCGGGCACTGTACTGCGCGGAAAACCGGTTGTAGAACCCTATGAGCTCGGTGGCGGCTGGGTGGGATTTGATTTCGAAACCGCTTTCGATCGGCCGGTGAAACTAATTAACGACGCCGCTATGCAGGCCATCGGCAGCTACGATGGCGGCAAAATGCTTTTTCTCGGCTTAGGCACGGGGTTGGGCTCGACTATGATTGCCGACGGTGTGATCGAGCCCATGGAGATTGGACACCTGCCATACAAGAAGCACACCTACGAGCATTTTTTGGGCAAGCGTGGCGTCAAACGATCTGGAATGAAACAGTGGCGAAAAGATGTCCGCGACATCACGGAAGATTTGATGAAAGCTCTTGAACCAGATTATGTGGTAATCGGTGGTGGCAATGCAACCAACTTGAAGGCGTTACCTGAAAACTGCAAGATCGGAGATAACGCCAAAGCTTTTACTGGCGGATTCAGACTCTGGGGACGCGACTAGATAGCCTCCCGCGTAAATTTGCCCGCACAGTAGTTTTCGACTTCGCGAGTCTATTGGCTGTCGTACTTAGCTGCTTCGCTTTTTTGAATAGAGTCGACAACCGCCTCTTCTTTGAATTTCCAATGGGTGTCGAAAGCCCAGTATAAGAGAACAAGCGGTGATATTCCGGCGAGCAGCGCTTCACCTTCCAACAACTGCATTAGGCCGGCGGCTGCAAATGCCCAAGGTATAGCACGCTTGATCTTTCGCCCCATCTCTTGTTTGCTCACAGCTGGTTTGTCTTTGGCAGAGCTATCGTCTGACAAAATGCCGTTGAAAAAAGTACCGAGTGTAGCCAGTCCCTTTAAACCAATTCCGGTTCCGACACTGTTTGAAGTACCGGCAGTGAGTTTATTCACCAGCTGTGGTGACACTTCTCTTAGTGCTTCGCCAATATTTTCGATGACGTCAGCTCGCTCATCATGTTCGATTACGAGATTGCCGCTACCTAGCTGTAACTGTACATCTTTGACGCCTGGCACGACTAATAGTGCATCCTTGATAGCAATTGCATTATCCTCTGAACGTTGATCTTTTGGTAATTTGATGCGGGTGCGATAAGCCGTCGAGTGGACCACGCCCGCGGATATCGGTGATAATTTAGCAGCCATGCTCTGGCTACCTCCTGCTGAAGCTACGGCCGTGAAGATGTTAGTTGGTAAAATTTGTTCCCCTCTATTGTGCATCGAATGTTCTGAGCGAGACCATGTACATCGTGTTTTAAGTGATTTCAGTTAGATGCGACCAGTGTTCTGCGAGACTGACGCGCAAGATTATCGAACTGTCTAATCGGAGTTATATAGACTTAATGATTGTTACGCCCGCTCGCGTTTGTGGATGAGCTAGAGATCTGCTTAGAATGCGTTCTGGGCAATCTTGTGATACAAATTTATTCGCGTAGTTCCCCCGAATTGTGAGAGGTTCTTGTGAAAAAAAATCATATTCTGCTCGTTGCTTTACTAATGACTCCAATGTGCTTCCCATCGTTTGCCGCTGACACTGGCAAAACAAAATGTTCGAAAGCCGAATGTTCTCTCGTGTCCGCTATCGCTCAAGATGGAATGGCGGAAGTTAAATTAGGAGAGTTAGCTGAAAAGCAAGCTAAAGAACAATCCGTTAAAGATTTCGCCAAACATATGGTCACCGATCATTCGAAAGCCAATGACAAGTTGAAAGAGGCTGCCGCTGCTGACGGAATCACATTGCCGGCAGACGTTAATGCGAAGCAGAAAGCTACGTTCGAGTCGCTTCAAAAATTGAATGGCACCGCCTTTGATGAACGCTACACAAGCGAAATGCTTAAAGGTCACAAAACAGCAGTTGCAGCTATCACTAAGGAAACCAACATTGGAGCTGGTTCCTGTAAAAAATGGGCAGCAGAAACCTTGCCAACAATCAAAGAGCATTTGAAGGAGATCGAAGCGCTGAAAACCAAAGTTAAGTAGGGGCTGCAGCGACCGATATATGGTCCGCGGATGATTCACTATGTGTCGGAATGGGCACGTACTGTTCACAGATTGATTCTATTGCTCGAAATTGGATACTCTAAAAACTGGCCCATGGCCTGCAGATTATTCGACTAGCAACTCAATTCGAAAACCAAGGCGGAAGAAGACATGGTGCGACCCGGCAAAAAAAATTCGTCTGATGATTGTAACTGTCATTACACTGGTTTCCATCCTCGTCCGAAGCCCGCAGCCAAGCCTGCGAAAAACGATGAACAACTAGACCCTGCTGCTTCTACGTCGAGAAAGAAACAAGGACAGCAAAAGAGTAAGTCGAAACTGGGCGGCTAAAATTCTCGGGACATCAACTCATACGAGCTCAAAAGGCAAGCGCGGTTTAAACGGTTCTTCTTCCGTCTCCGGCTAGCGCCAGCTCCTGCTGACCGGCGATAGCCAATTTGGCTGGTTTTGCATCGGCAATCGACTCGGGTTTCCCATTCGATTCAGTACCCATTGATGTTGTAGTCTCGGTCGTCACCGTTGCCTCAGCACTGAATCGCCGCGTCCGCAGCTGATCATTTCCGACTGTCGAAAAATCTGGATGAAACGACTCTGGACTCCTGTACGTCAAAGAGCTATCTGCTCTGATCACTTCATTGCGCTCGGAAACTGCCTTCGGCGAATGCCCTTTGCCATCGCTTCTGGAAAGAGAAAATCCATTTCCTGGAGGATCTATGGCACACATGGCGTCACCGTTGCCATTCGAGGCAATCATCGATTTGTAATGCGCATTGAAATCCGGCGTCGTTGGCGGCTGGTCACTGTGAAAATTGGTCAGCGCCTGGGGGGTAAAATTTTCCCTGTGATTGGTCTGATCGGTAATTCTTGCCGTCATGCCATACCTCGTCCTGTAAATTGCAACGCTGTCGATCATTCTAATGGAGGAGCAACTAGAAGATGTTTCAGATTCGTTTAAAGCCTCTCTGAAAGCGAAATGCCGCGCCCGCCCGCTATGCCGGACGGACTCGACTACGAAAGGGTGATTTTGACGGCGAAAATGCCCTGCAATAATCACCCGGGGTATACCTCTTTCGCGGGATGATCGTCGTCTCTATCTGCGAAATACTGGGGGTATAGCAGTCGAACTTGAGGTGCAGATGAACGCCGTCCAAACGAATTATGAGACCACTTCCACTAGGGAAATTCGCGCTAACGGGAAATATTCTGAGTTGCAAGACTATGAGCTTGTTAGACTCTGTCAGAGCAGAGATCATGCAGCTTTCGATGCGCTCATGCGTCGGCATCAACGTAATG
>CAJCHQ010000608.1 GCA_903970295.1 Bryobacterales bacterium | reverse complement strand
ACGAGCAAACGTCTGGCGGTTGTGTAGCCGCGGTCGATCACTCGCAATTGTTTGGGCTCTCGACCCAAAATTTCCTGCACGCGCCGGCAAATAATTTGATCATCTTCTGAATCTGGCATGCTTTCAGTTAAGGCTTGGGCGGAAACATTTGGTCTCGATATACTATCTTAAGAACCAGGGCTGCCAAAGATGGCAAAATGTTTTGGTCAGCTGTCTGTGTGCGTCCAATTGGCGAGAATTGCTCTTAGAGTTGATATGTCACGGCTGATCTTAACGAATCATATATTTTTAGGCGGGGGCTAACCCCAATCAATAAACTGAACTTGGCTCCTGGTTTAAATGGGAAGTGATATGGCAGGAAAAACACAAATCGCACCGTGGCTTGGCGGAGCAGTAATTGGCGCCGTCATCAGCGCTTCGTTTTGGGCCGGGCACGAACTGTGGCCGCGCTCGTCGGCCAACCTAGGCACGCAAGCGGCTTTGTCGACGCAGGCTGTACCCCAGCCGATGGCGCCGAACAATGGCAAAATGCCTGTGCCAATTTTGCCTCTGGGTGAAAACACGATTTCGGATATTGCCAAGGAAGTGAGCGACAGCGTCGTCAACATTGATACTAGTAAGTCTTATTCGGTGCCTGATTTTGGTGGTATGCCTTTCTTTTTCGGCAATCCCGACGGCATTCCTCGACCACAAATGCGCACGGGTGAGCAGCGCGCGGTTGGCTCCGGCGTAATTTACCGATCTGACGGTTATATCATTACCAACAATCATGTCGTCGGCGAAGCCGACAAGATTAAAGTGACCTTGATGGACAAACGGCAATTCGTAGGAAAAGTTGTTGGTCGAGACACGTTTACCGATTTGGCAGTAGTCAAAATCGATGCCCAGGGCTTGCCAGCCGCTAAGCTGGGTTCAAGTAAAAATTTGCACGCCGGCGATTGGGCGATTGCCATCGGCAGCCCTCTCGGCTTGGACCATAGTGTTTCGTTGGGGATCATAAGTGCCCTCGGTCGATCGATAGATGGACTGCGCAGCACAGTCGACCTGATCCAAACCGATGCCGCGATCAATCCGGGTAATTCGGGCGGTCCTTTGATTAATATTCACGGCGAAGTGATTGGCATTAACGTAGCGATCAGAGGTGACGCGCAAAATATAGGTTTTGCAATTCCTGTTGATATCGTCAAAGAGGTGGCTCAACAGCTTGCTGATCATGGCACCATTGCTCATGCATTTCTTGGCATTTTTATGCAGGATCTATTTCCGGAACTTGCTCAATCGCTTGGATTACCGGCTGACATGCAAGGTGTGCTAGTGACGCGTACCATGAAAGACGGTCCGGCAGACCGGGCCGGCGTTGAGGACAATGATGTGATCCAGCGAGTCGACGGCACGCCTGTAAAAACTTCCAGAGAGGTGCAGTCCTTCGTCCTCAAGCATAAACCCAATGAGAAGCTAACTTTGTTGGTGTCTCGCAATGGCGCTCTCAAGCCACTCACAGTCACTGTCGGGGATCGTCCCCCGGTGAGGGAGAAATCATGATTAAACTCCGGCGCCGATTTTTCCTGCTCGCCTTTGTTTTGTGCACTTGCGCACTCTCAACCACTCTGTCAAAACCGGCATTCTCACAAGCACCAACCACTCCACCACACTCACAAAGGACAGAAGCGATGACAGAAAAAGTGATCAAAGATAAAGAAGAGTGGAAAAAGGAACTCGATCCAAAAGCTTACAATGTGTGCATTATGAAAGGCACTGAAGCACCGTTCACTAATGCTTATTGGAACAACCACAAGCCGGGCGTCTATCGCTGCGTCTGCTGTGGACAAGAGCTATTCAGCTCCGATCACAAATTCGATTCCGGCACAGGATGGCCAAGCTTCTATGCGCCGCTTAATCAGAAAGATGTGTCGACCGAGGACGATCATCTGCTCGGTTATAAGCGCACTGAAGTGCTTTGCAGCAAATGTGGTGCGCACCTCGGTCATGTTTTCGAAGATGGTCCCAAACCGACGGGCATGCGCTATTGCATCAATTCCGCCGCCTTGAAATTCGAAGAGAAGAAATAAGCTAGTTCTTTGGACCTTTGCCAGCAGCAATCCACTGACGTCGCTTGATCGCCACATAAAGAAAAATTGCACCAAATACGGTGCCGCAGAGGACGCCGGGAATGCTCGCTTCGGGTCCGAATGCACCACCGGTGTGCGCGAAATCGCCCACCAGTACCGCGTCATAGTAAGGCTCGCCGAGACTGACTCCAGAAACTGCCATACCGAAGAATGGTCCTTCGAAAAAGTCCCAGGCGCAATGCAAGCCGACAGCCAACCAGAGGCTGCGGTTGATCAAGAATGCGGCGTTTAAAAGCAGACCGGCTTCGAAGATCAGGCCGAGACAGCCTATGATCAACTCACTTGTCGAGTAAATCGGATTATTCAAATGCGCGCAGCCGAAGAGAACTGAAGTGATGACCAGAGCTCTGGTTGTGCCCCAGCTCTTTTCGATCGTATTGAATATAAAGCCCCGAAACATTAGCTCTTCGGCAATGCCCACGACAAGACAAATGAGCAAAGGTAAGGCCAGGTTGGCGGAATGATTTTCTCCAAGGCAGCGATAGGTTCCCAGTAATTTCAAGAGACAAACGGTGCACAAAACCAGAACAAATCCCAGCCCGAAGCCTATCACCGTATCTCTGAGGGCGCCGGTTTTGCTCAATCCGTAGCGGCCTAGTTTTTCCTTTTGTAATTTAGCCAGCACGTAAAGTGGCACAAAGCCTGTAATCAAAAAAAGAATTTCGCTTACAAGCATCAAATAACTTTCCGGTGCGCCTCTTGCGTGTAGAAATTGAAGTATATGACTGTAGTTGAGGCCAATCTGGATAACAATAATCGCGCCGATATACAAAGCCACCAAAACCACAGGCGAATGCCACGAAAAATTTTCTGTAAGAATTTGCAGCGGTCGGCGCTTGTTCTCGTTGTCCTGATTTTTAGACATAGCTGTTGTAATGGAGCCTACCGGAAATATTGCTTCCACCCTTGTTTCTGCTAACCTAATGCAGTCTAGGGTTAGGAATTGTCATGACCTTTTATGTTCAATTGATTTGTGATTATGCACCAGGGGATCTGGCCTGGGCGGAAGTTTTTTCGGCATTTTCCGCCAAATTGCCTGAAAGTGCACGCATGCACTTTACCACCGTCGCCTCGTTCGACACAATCGGTACCGGTTTCACCCTTGCTCAACTGGGGCTGGCAGACAAAGCCTTGCGCCCGGAAAATTTTATGATTTTCGCCAACTGCGCGCCACGAAAAGACACACGTCAGGCGCGGCCAAACAACGAAGGAGAAGGCTTCCTATTTGCCACTTTGAGAAACGGGGTGCAAATTCTCGCCGTCAACAGCGGTTACTCTTTGTCATTTGTAAAAGACGATATTCAGGAGCTGTGGAGCACGAATGTGCAAGAGCAGGGCAGCCAATTTCGTTCACGCGATTTTTTTCCTCAGCTTGTCGGACTGGCGGCTCGCGGTGACTACAGTTACATCAACCACAGGCTGGATGTGCAAAGCACGATTCCCGACCTACCCAGAGAAGTGATCGGATACATCGATTCGTTCGGCAATATGAAAACCACCTTTCGTGTCGGTGATGATGCCATCGCTCAATTAACTGCCGGCAGTAGATTGAAAGTGCAGATCGGTACCACCGTGCGCACGGCGACTGTGGCTACCGGCAGCTTCAGCGTCATGGAAGGTGACCTGGCTTTTGCGCCGGGCAGCTCCGGGCATGAAAGAAGATACTGGGAGCTTTTTCAACGCGGCGGCTCAGCCTGGTTGGAATATAGGAAACCGGCCACCGGCAGCAAGGTGACAATCGAAATCGCCTGACCGAAACTATTCGGCACAAACGATCTCGTCGTTCTCGATTTTTTCTATTTTGGCTAGAGTAACAATCGGCACCGTCACTGCTTTGAGATGATTCCGTCCCAAATTGTAGACTTTCTCGATCACTGCGCCGATTCCGATCAATTCTGCACCACTCCTGGTGACAAGTTTGATCAAAGCATCGATTGTCAAAGCTGTATTGAGGAAGTCGTCGATGATCAGCACTCGGTCCCCTTTATAGATATATTCGGTCGAAATCATCAAATTGACGACGCCGCCTTTTGTCGGTGACGGTGCGCTTTCTTCGAGCATATGCTGCATCGTAATCGGTTTTTTCTTGCGGGCAAAAACCAGAGGCACTTTCAAAACCATTGCTGTAGCCAATGCCGGCGCAATGCCGCTTGATTCGGCTGTCAATATTTTGGTCGGCGCATACTGCGAAAATTGCGCGGCGAATTCGGCCCCTATCGCGCTCATCAAAATCGGGTCGATTTGATGATTCATAAATGAATC
>CAJCHQ010000607.1 GCA_903970295.1 Bryobacterales bacterium | reverse complement strand
AATTTCATGGCCACGCACCATATCGATGAAGCCGTAGTCAAAACCTAATATCTGGCAGATATGCCGTCTTACGGCATCTACTTCCGTATCTGACCGCTTACGTTCTCGAGAAATATTGTCCAGCCCTGACACTATATTTTTAGCTTCCCAAATTCTTTTGTAGTCCTTGAAATCGGCTTCTCGGGGTAACTCGTGAAGCCTCGATCTTGAGTCTAACAGAGATACGGGGCGATTCCAATTGCCTCAGCCAAGCATCCACGGCGCGCTCGTGGCGCCAGTCAAAATCCGCTAAATCCAGGCGCGCCACCTCTTGACCTGATGTTAAACTGTCTAATTGTGAACGATCTCATTGTTACTCATCCTAGAGAATTTTACTCGCGTCCAACCCTCGAGGTCGCGCGAGATCTACTTGGCGCGCCTCTTGTGAGGCGATTCGATAGCGGAAAGATACTCACCGGGCGTATTCTTGAGGTAGAAGCCTATACGCAGGATGACCCAGCCTGCCATGCATTCCGCGGTAAAACTGAACGCTGCAAAATAATGTTTGGACCAGCAGGTTATGTCTACGTATATTTTATCTACGGCATGTACTGGTGCCTGAACGTGGTTACCGAGCAAGACGGCGTGCCGGGTGCGGTACTTATCCGAGCTGTGGAAACTCCACATGGCAACGGACCAGGCAAATTATGCCGCGCCTGGGACATAGGCAGACAACACTATGGCGCTGATTTGTGCAGCCCGGAATCAGAAATTTATATCGCCAGAGGCGACACTTTGCCCGACAGCGAGGTAGAGATCTCCACAAGAATAGGGCTAAAAGTCGCGCAAGAAAGAGAGTGGAGATTTTTCGTCAAAAATCATCAAGGTGTGTCAGGATTAAAACGAAGCGTTTTGAAAGCGTAATCACTACGCTGTAGGCATGGTTAGAACCAAATACGATGGCAAATAAATTACTGAGATGGGCGTGCGTGATCGTCTGGATGGCAGTCATATTCTTCTTCTCGGCACAGCCACATTCGGGCGAAGTGACGAAGCAATATCTCGGCGGCCTTAACGTACCAATACGAAAAGCTGCACACATGACTGAATATGCGATCCTCTTTTTGCTATCACGATGGGCTGCCTTCGGTACTACTGGTAGTACCAACTTGCGAGCCTGGTTACCCGTGTTATTGAGCGTCGCATATGCATGCACCGACGAATTTCATCAAAGCTTCGTACCCGGACGTTCGGCGCAATTTTCTGACGTGCTCGTCGATTCGACGGGAGTGTTACTCGCAGTGATTTTTTGCAAATTCACTGAATTTGTTAAACTCAAAGGCTTTTCAAACAGCAGTCGCTAATCGCGTGCCTATTTTTTCCCACTCAAATCTTGCATATTGCCGACCTTGATTTGATTATCAGAACCAAGAGCCAGCTTCAGTTTCAAATGCACGGGGTTGCTAATCTTGCTATTCGCCGAAACCAGCTCAGCAAATATGTCGACGTCTTTTTCGTCAGCAGAACTGCGCTCCTGAGTGACTTTCGTGATCATCACTGTCTGTCCCTGAGGAAGACTTTTCAGCTGCTTTTTCGGAAGTGGAAAATTTGTCTCCGACCAGTATTTGTCGAGCACAGGGGCGGACATGTGACTCATCGCCTGTACCTGCGAAACTCGGTACGTTTCGGGCGAGAAATCGAGCATGTCGGAAACAAAGCCACGTGCAAACTTGTCGACGATTACATCATCCAGTGGTCCAGGTTGCACGACAACCGGCTGTGCAACCGGAGTTGCCGGCTTTGAGCCAAATACATTCATTGCGATAAAGCCGAACAAACCAACGATAGCAACTGCGGTGACAGCCACTGCTATTTTCAGATTTCGATTCGGCACTAACTTTTTGCGCTTTGCACGCGTCTGCCTTTGCAAGGCCGAAAATTCCGCGTGCAATGGTTGTTCGTCAGCGTCGTCGGTCTGTTCGACATCGCCCGTTTCCGGGTCTAGAGTTCCCGTTCCGCCGCCCTGAGCAGTGACTTTTCCAATCCAATCCTCAACCGAGGATTGCACTTTTCGTGGACTTAATTGCTTGCCCCCAAGCCCTGCGACCAGGTCAGCAAGAATTGCGGATAGTTTGATCGACTCGTCAGGAGTCAAAATGATGGCGCTGGAAGGAGGGGTGCCAATGCGGCGTTTGAGCGAGATCGCTATTTTTGTTTCCGCGCGTTTGATTACTACCAGGTAACCCGATTGAGTATCGACGACACGCTCATTTGTAGTTGGCGATTGGCGCACTACATCTGGTGCATCGAAAATAGCACCGGTCTCGTCACCGGTGAAAGAGGCTGCCGGGGTTGGGTAATCATCGGAATGGTTCAAAAGCCCTTCTCCACCTGAAATTCGCGTAAATACAGAAAAATCGGG
>CAJCHQ010000606.1 GCA_903970295.1 Bryobacterales bacterium | reverse complement strand
GCATCTTGAACAGGGATTGGTTTCTTGCCGGCGCCCACGTACTTCGTCACGCCAGGAGCTTCCCTGACGACTCTCCAAGAGTCGTCATCCAAAATCATTTCGACGAAAACGTAGCCTGGATATTCACGTTCCTTCTTCTCGACCCGCTTGCCATCTTTGACTTTGGTCACCATTTTTTCGGGTACGATCACGCCGAAAATCTTGTCTTGAGCGCCCATAGTGACTATGCGCTTTTCAATGTGCTCTTTGACCTTGTTTTCGTGTCCGGATGCAGTTTGCACCGCGTACCATTTCCTTAATCCATCAGTCTTTATGAAAGCCATTGCTTCTGTTTTTCCTTCTGCCTATCCGCGTCCGATTCCGCCGCCGAGCATGCGAGCCCAGTGTTCCAGCGGTCCGAAGAACAATTTCCCGAGCGCGAAATCGAACCCCAAAACCAACAATGTGATCACCGCCACCAGAAAAAGGACGCTGTAGGTGGCTCGTATCACCTCTCCGCTCTCTGGCCAGCTTATTTTCCTGAACTCGATCTGGACTTCTTTCAGATATTGGACGAAATCGACAAGCTGCTGGCCAAAGCCTCGTTTGTCCTGTTGCTCTCTCTTTTTGTCTGCGGAGGCTGCCGGGGATTTGCCAGCGCCGGCCTTACTGCCAGCGGTTGCAGAACCTGACGACGACTTCGTCTTGTCGTCGGATGCGGCTTCGTTGTCAGCTTTTGTCAGGGGCATGTTTTTTGACTCGCTGGGCGTAAGCCTGATGGGCTCTGCCGTTGCGGAGTCTTCCTTGTTTTGGGAGCCTTCGGAGCCCGACTCGCCCGTCTTATTTACCGCCATTTTTTCAAACCGTTGCGTCCGTGATTACGGTCGGTATCCAAGCCTTGTCGCGTACAGTTATAACTCGCGCCCTGAAGGAGTCGAACCCTCAACAAAGGTTTTGGAGACCTCCGTTTTACCATTAAACTAAGGGCGCCCTTCTCAATCACGGAGCTAACCGCCAGCCAGAGGCTGACTATTTTTTAGTCTCTTTATGCTCGAGATGGCAACGGCAATAACGGCAGTATTTGTTAATACTCATTCTGTCCGGGTCATTCTTCTTGTTTTTCATTGTCGTGTAATTGCGTCTTTTGCAATTGCCACAGGCTAATGTGATGATGACTCGGTCGTCTTTCTTAGCCACGATTCATAACTCCTCAACTGCTTCGCTCGTTTCGGGGATGCCAAGGTCGCAAAGCTTTTCCTCGACGCCTTTCGGTCAAAGGCTGCCTCGCTTTTTGAAACAAGGCAAAAAAAAATTACCTCCGGAGAGGCGTCAAGTCAAAGTATATCCAACGCTCAGAAAACCTGTCAACAATAATAGAATGGGGCACCATGAAAGTTTGCTTTTGGCCCGGTTTTCTTTATGCATTGACACGACTCTGCTGTGTGGTCGTGATTCTGCTTATCTGTCTCTCATCCTGTGGGGAAAAGACCGCTGGCGGCGGTCCCGAGTCCGATACTTTGCGCATGAATATTGGCTCCGAGCCGCCTGGGCTGGACTGGGACATCACAACCGATTCCACCTCTTTCGATGTTGTTTCGAATTTGATGGTCGGCTTAACCCAGTACACACCCGATCTTTCTTGCCAACCTTGTTGCGCGGCTAAGTGGGAAGTGCTCGACGGTGGCAGGCGTTATCTTTTCCATCTCCGACATGATGCCTTCTGGACTGATGGAAAGCCAGTCACAGCCCATGATTTCGAGTACGGCTGGCGGAGACTTCTCGATCCAAAAACCGGCGCTCAATATTCATTTTTTCTTTATGATGTGGTCAACGCTTTTGAATACAACACCGGCAAAATCAAAGACGCGCATTTGGTTGGCGCCAGGGCCCTCGATGATTACACTTTTGAAGTCGTGCTCAAGAAGCCGGCTGCTTACTTCATTTACATCACCGCCTTTTGTCCTTCTTTTCCTGAGCGCCAAGATGTCGTCCAGAAGTGGGGCGACCGCTGGACTGACCCAGACCACATCGTCACCAACGGACCTTTCACATTAGAGAAATGGGCGCACGAATACAAAATCGTGCTCCGCGCCAATCCTCATTATTTCGAAGGCGAGCCAAAACTGAAGCAGATCAAAATGTTCATGGTGCCCGAACAATCGACAGCCTTCGCTCTATACGAGAACAACGAACTCGACTATGTGGACAATCGAAGCTTCTCGACTCCAGACGTTGAGCGCTTCCGCAATTCTCCTGAATACCGCAATGTGCTCTTGCTGCGCAATAACTATATTGGTTTCAATGTCACGAAAAAACCATTTGATGATGTGCGCCTGCGCAAAGCTGTCTCGATGGCCGTGGATCGCAATGTTTTCCCCAAGATTCTCAGGCGTGGCGAATATCCCGCGCGCGCCTGGATTCCGCCCGGTTTGCTCGGGCACAATCCTGACTCCGGTCCGGAATATAATCCCGAAGCTGCGCGGAAACTGCTAGCCGAAGCTGGCTATCCCCGCGGCAAAAATTTTCCGCACGTTGACCTGCTTTATCCGAATCGCGAAGATGTGCGGACGATTGTGGAAGAGATTCAAGATCAACTGAAAAGAAATCTGGGCATTCATATAAATTTGCAAAACATGGAATGGAAAGTTTATCTGGAAACCTTGCATCGTGATTCGCCGCCAATATACAGAAGCTCATGGGGAGCCGATTACCCGGACCCAGAAACATTTATGAATTTGTTCACCAGTCACAACGGCAACAACAGCACACGCTGGAAAGACGCTCATTACGACCGACTGGAGGAAGAAGCCAGTTGCGAGCAAAATCCGAAAAGACGGGCGCGACTATATGAAGAAGCCGACCATTATTTATGCAGCGAGCAGGTGCCATGCGTGCCAGTTTTCGTTTCGACGCAGAATTTGATGATTAAACCATGGGTCAAAGGGATGGAGTTCAACAAACTCGATATTCAGTTCTATCAACATGTTTCGATTCAGCCTGAAGCCGCTTCGGCGGCTGGTACGGCGACTAAAAGTCCGGTCGGAGCGGCGTCGACTGGGGTGCAAAAACCAGCGACTGAGTCCCAGGCACTGGGGTTGACTAGAAGCGCCGAAGCCGGATCGACAAGCGTGCAGCCAAAGCCAGCGACTGAATCACAGGCCCTCGGGTTGACGAAGAGCGAGCAGGATCGGTCTCGCCTCAAAAAAGGAAGAAATTGATGCTCGGTTTTTTGGTCAGGCGAATCCTCAAGTCAATTCCTGTGCTTTGGATAATTGCCTCTCTCACCTTTGGTCTGGTGCGAATAGTGCCCGGCGGTCCTTTTGACGCGGAAAAAAATTTGCCACCAGAAATAGTGGCAAATATTAAAGCTAAATATCATTTGGATCGACCGGTAGGAGAGCAATATTTGCTCTACATGAATCGGCTCATACACGGCGACCTGGGCGTTTCCTATAAGTATGTCAACCGCACAGTAAACGACATTTTAGGTGATGCATTCCCTGTTTCATTGCAATTGGGCGCTCTCGGTTTGCTGATTGCCATCGCTATTGGCGTGCCCTTAGGAACGGTGGCGGCCGTCAATCGTGGACGGTCTGCTGATGCAGTCGCTATGTTTGTAGCCACGGTCGGCATATCGGTGCCTGGATTCGTAGTCGGTGCTCTTTTGATCCTGGTTTTTGGTTTGTGGTTGAAAATTTTGCCAGTTGCTCTTTGGGAATCCGGGCGGCACATGATTTTGCCTTCGATTACGTTGGCGCTTAGTCCCGCCGCTTATATCGCCCGTCTTACAAGAGCCAGCGTACTCGAAGTCCTGGAAAAAGATTGGGTGCGGACTGCTCGTTCAAAAGGTTTATCGGATCGAATGACCGTGATCAAGCATGTTCTGCGTAATGCCCTAGTGCCTGTCGCAACCGTGCTTGGACCTTTGACGGCGATCGTGATTACAGGCTCTTTTGTGGTCGAATACATTTACGCTGTGCCCGGCATGGGGCGCTTCTTCATCACTGCTGTTTCTAATCGGGATTATGATCTGATCATTGGCACAACCCTCATTTTTGCCATTCTTTTGATCGGGGCAAATACTTGCGTCGATATCCTCTACCAATTTCTCGATCCACGTATGCAGGTGGAGGGTTAGACTATGCAATCAGCGGGACTCAGACAAGTCTTGAGGCGTCTAAAACGCATGCCAGCTGCTTTCGTGGCCTTAACTTTCGTGACGATAATCTGCGGCGTCGCCCTCCTCTCTTGGTCAGGGCTGCCGCTCTCATCGTACTACTACGATCAGACCTCGACCGATATTCTAGTGGCGCCGTGCTGGTCACATCCGATGGGTACTGATGAATTAGGGAGGGATCTCGTCAGTCGGGTTATCTACGGTTCACGATTGTCGATCAGTATAGGCTTTACGACGGCGTTGGTGGCATTCATGATTGGTACCGTATATGGTGCTATTGCCGGGTTTTACGGAGGTCAGGTCGATAACATGATGATGCGTGGGGTCGACATTGCCTACGCTCTGCCTGATTTGCTGGTCATGATTTTGATTGGCGTCATAGCTGGTCGCGGCACGACTGGTATTCTCGTTGCACTGGGTCTAGTTAGTTGGATGGGCACGGCACGTTTGGTTCGAGCCCAATTTCTGCAATTGCAGCACGAAGAATTTGTTGAAGCGGCGCGGGCGGCCGGACAAAGCAACTTGCACATCATTGTCAAGCATTTGCTGCCCAATTCGCTGGGACCAATCATTGTGGCGGTTACGTTTACGGT
>CAJCHQ010000605.1 GCA_903970295.1 Bryobacterales bacterium | reverse complement strand
AACATGTCTTCTGTGATCAGCGTCTGAAATTCGACCACTGTCCGAAAGAAATAGTCGACGCTCTCTTCTTCCGTCGGTCTTCGCTCGCGAGTCGTCACCGAAACCGAACGAGTGAGCTTGGGCACTACTGCCAGCAAGCGCTGTACAACCGTGCCTTTGCCCACACCCGATGGTCCGGTGATGACAATCAAGTTGCCATGCCGCCTGAGTGGGCGAATTGGTTCAGATCCACCTGACAATTTCTTTCCCATCATCGGTATTCCCAAGGATTTAGAGACCATGTGCTTTGCCCGCCGAAAAGATGCTGTCGTTACCGCATCGAACCTGATTCATAATAGGAGAAAGCAATTTTGCTAAATTTGTCCCTATTAAACCCGACCGAGTGATGCCATGCAACCATTTGACGCACTCACAATTCGAGCGGTCCTCCAGGAAGCAAAGCCTCTGCTCTTAAATCGCAGAGTCGACAAAGTTTATCAGCTCGGCAGAGATGAACTGGTCCTCGCTTTACGGGGTAAAGCCGGGTCAACCAACCTCTTTCTTTCAGCCCAGACCGCATATGGAAGAATCTGCCTGATCCGTCTTGCCCAGAGCGCCGGTCAGGCAGACAAAAGCACGGCTCGGTATCTGCCGACGAATAAGAATTCAGGAGCTGGCGGCAATATGGCCAATCAATCAAGCTTCAACACGATTATGCGGAAATATATGAGCGGGGCAACGCTTGTCGGCATCGAACAGCCAATGGGCGAGCGTATTGTGGACTTCATTTTCTCCTGCACGGACGAGGTGGGCACTTCGTCGCATAAGGTTTTAACAGCTGAAATCATGGGGCGGCATAGCAATCTCATCTTCTGGGATAAAGTAAGCGAAAAGATTCTCGCCTCGTCGCATGTCGTCACGAAAGATATGAGCAGACAGCGGGAAATAGCGCCAGGTCTCAAGTTTATGCGGCCGCCCGGTCAGGAAAAAACAAGCATTTTCGCAACAACGGCAGAACAATTTGCCGAGAACATCGACAAATTGAAACAGCAGCTCGAGGTTGCCACCACTAATAATGGCAATGAGACGCTGCCGCCGGCGACAATCGAGCAATGGCTGATCGCCAGTTACACTGGTCTAGGGCGCCATCTCGCCGAAGAGATGGTCGGCTCTTGCGGGTTAGAAAGTAAGCTATCAGCGGGTACCTCTTTTTCACTGTTGCAAGAAAAGCTGTGGCCGAAAGTCGAGGCTTTAAAAACACAGAGCGACTTCAAAGCCTATATGCGCAAAGACCTCTCGCGCTATTCAGTGCTTGGCTGGTGGCCAGGCATGAACGAAGACGAATGGACACATTTTCCAGCCGTCAACGATTTGGTTGAAGAATATTTTCGTTCGAACGAGGCTCGTGAGCAATTTCAACAGCTGAAAGAGCGCCTGCGTAAGGAACTGCGCAGCGAGAGCGAGAAATTGACGTCGCGGCTAGCAGCCGCGGATTTGCAATTGGAAGCGGCAGAAAGTCCCTCTGACTTGAAAAAGTGGGGTGACCTGATCCTCGCTAACATCAACGAAATCACGGCTGGTCAGGCAAAACTCATCTGCCAGGACCTTTACGACTCGCAAAACGCCACGGTTCAAATCAAGTTGAATCCGAACATGACTGCCTCGCAGAACGCGCAGCACTTCTACCGCCAATTTGCAAAAAATCGAGCCAGGCAGGGTGCAGCGTCATTGGCTAAACAAGAAGCGACGAGTCGTCTAACCAAACTCGGGCAGCAGCTAGTTTTGATCGACGAGGCCAAAGAGGCCGATCAACTCAAATCGCTGCGCGAGACATTAGTTGGACGCAAGCAGGATGGTCGGAAAGCACCACCCATACCACCACAAAAAAAATCAAAATCACGATTGCTGCAAGTCACGTCTTCAGATGGCTGGACGATTTACGTAGGCCGAAACAGGCATGAGAACGATCATTTGCTCAGTCACCTGGCCCAGCCAAGCGATATTTGGCTGCACATCCTCGGTCAAGGAGGAGCCCACGTTTTGATTCGGGTGCCGGCTTCGAAGCAAGATCCGCCCGCGAATACTTTGCGAGAGGCAGCCCAGGTGGCAGCGCGCATGTCCAAAGCATCAATCGGCTCCAAGGTGCGTGTTGTCTACACCCAGTGTCGGTATGTCAAAAAAATCTCCAAGGACAAACCAGGTCTGGTTAGGTACGAGCACGAAAGAACCATGGAGATAGACACCGGACTGCCCTTACCACCAGCGATCCAGAGCCTTTTATAAGGGACTTTATATAAGCGCTCTGTCGGCTTCGGTGCCCTCGCCTCCGCCGCGCGTTTACACGCTGCACTTCGCACGGCTCCTCGCCGCGCTGGTTTCGCTGCGGGTTGCTGGAGATCGCGTTAT
Organism: Bryobacterales bacterium; assembly: GCA_903970295.1. The sequence continues at coordinate 7,431 of CAJCHQ010000605.1, read as the reverse complement.
GGTCAATTCGCCGCGAAAGCTCTTTTGTGCCAGACTGGAGACACTGACCGAAGAGGAAAGACAATGAACTGCGATTGCTGCAAGAAATCATTGGAAACCGATTGGAAGTTTTGTCCCGAGTGCGGAGTTGGCTTAAAAGCGCCACCGCTAGAAAAAATAGTCGAAAGAAGACGAGGTGCGCTAGGACTGCTTTTCGCCAGCGGTCCTTACGGCTCTGGAGTGAGGCAGCAAGTTTTTGAAGTGATTGTTCGCCAGGCAATTGCCGGCGCCGCGTGGAAAGTGATCTGCGCCGGACCGATGCAGATCAATAATATTTCGGTTGAAGAGATCGAGGAGGAGGTAGAAAGACGACGAGGGGATTTACAGTAGGCGGAAATAGGTAGAGTGACGAACGAAATTGGATTTGCCTCATGAAGTGTGCTTATTGCCAGAAAAAACTCGAAGATGACTGGCTCTTCTGCCCTAAGTGCGGAAGCGCGATCAAGGCATCCGCGGCAAAAAAACTGAGCCGATCTTTTCAGAACGAAGAAAAAGACCATTTTGCGCAACATGACTCCAGTCTTCGCGATCAGGTTTTCGAAGTAGTGGTCAGGCACGCACTGGCCGGTGCGCCATGGCGAGAAATCTGTGCCGGGCCTATGCTGGTGAACGACATCGATCCACAAGAGGTAGAAGCCGAAGTGGTCCGTCGCAGAGGCATGCCCGCTACTGCGGCCGCTCCGCAAAAAGAAACCCCGCCGAACAAACCAGGACGGCTTCTGAAATTTCCCCGCCCGGCAAGCAATAAAGAAGGTGCCGAAACGAACCCGGAAATCAACAAACCCGACTCGACTGAATAGCCTAAAGCTTTCGGAAAAGTGCCACCACTGTTCCACGAATAGTCAAATCGTTCATCGAGTCGATGAATATCGGCTGCAACTCGCTATTGGCAGGTTGCAATCGGAAGCGACCATTTTCTTTGAAGAAACGCTTCAGAGTGGCAGTTCCATCTTCTAACAAGGCGACGACAACCTCCCCATTCAAGGGAGACGGATTCGGTTTGACGATGACAAAGTCACCATCATAAATACCGTCTTCGATCATCGAGTCGCCTTTGACCTTCAAGGCATAGCAACCCTCACTAGCGTAACGATTGTCGATCTCCAGATATTCAGCAGCTTCCACCGCATCAATCGGTCGACCGGCAGCAATCGTGCCGGCAAATGGTAATCCGTTGGGAGGCGTTTCTTCATCTTCACCTGTGTCATCAGCTTTAGGCTGTGTGAAAGCACCAACCACTCGCAGCGACCGGTTCAAACCCGGCTCCCAGAGGACAAAACCTTTTTTCTTAAGGGCCGCTACGTGCTGATGAACTGTCATCCGATTTTTTAAGCCCAGAGCCTTAGCCAACTCGGCTAGAGTCGGAGGGTAACTATTTTCGTCCGTCAGACGAATGATCATGGACAGGACGTCCCTTTGTCGAGCCGGAAGGCTCTCCAGCTGTAGATCTTTAAGCGAATCAGTCATAAATACCCCTAAAGCGCCGTTGAGCACATACGTAAGTATAGTATGCACATTCTCTTATGTCTAGCCTGAAATTTTTGGTCGGTTCGGTGATTTCTCGAACTTCGCACCATTCACGGTGGCTTGGAAAAAGAGTGCACTTTAAAGAATGCGTTTGCCGAGTGCTGAGAGCACTAATTCGGTAGCGAGTTTGGCCGTTTTGCTGCGAAGATCGAATGCCGGATTCAATTCCACAATGTCGATCGAACAGAGCAACTCCGACTGAGCCAAGAGTTCGAGGGCGAAATGACTCTCGCGATAACTCAAACCTCCAGCCGCCGGACAGCTGACACCCGGTGCCACTTCGGGATCGATGACATCGATATCGAAGGAGACATGAACTCCGGCCACGTCCGAGCCTACTGCGCCGAGAGCTAAATCGGTCACCCGAGCGAGTCCGAGATGATCGATCTCACTCATCGTAAACGCAGATATACCGGAAGAATCGATCATCTCTCGCTCACCATCATCAAGATCGCGAATGCCAATTAGAGCTGCACGGTTTGGCTGCAGCTTGGGCGAAAAGCCACACAGATCGACAAGCTTCTGGTCGCCGTGTCCGAGAGAGACCGCTAGGGGCATTCCGTGCACATTGCCGCTGTTGGAAGTGGCGGGCGTATTGATGTCGCCATGGGCATCAAACCACATCAGTCCGAAACTCTTTTCCTGTTTGCGGAAGTGACTGGCAACTCCGGCGATGCTGCCAATAGCTAAACTATGATCGCCGCCGATCGTGATCGGAATTGTCCCGGCTGCAAGCGCTGCCTCAACCGCATTAGCGACTGCTTGACTAACGGCGAAAATCTCGGGAACGCATTTAGAAACAGAAGTTTCATGCCAACAAACAGAAGCCGGGATATCGATTTCCACTTCATGGGCGATTTCGAACCCTAAACGGCGAACGCGTTCGCCCACCTCTTGAACACGCATGGCAGCTGGACCCATACTCACGCCCTTATGCGGTCCACCAAAATAGATGGGGACATAAATCAGCGTGACCGAACCAGAGCGCTTCTTGGCCGGCTTGCGCTCGCGCTCGGATTTCTCTTCTAATCCCGGCGTACCGGCTTTTCCGTCAGATTTGGACTTGATATGCGAAGCCACAGGCCATCCTTTATCTACGACACAGTCTAAAGACACCGAGCGCCTGGCGTGAGCTTCGGTAACACATTGTAGTTTTGCTACCCTGCTGCGAGCGCCCTTCCATGCCTCCTAGTGTATAATTTCCGGATACATTTGTCTTTCCCTGACGCGATTTTGCGCTGAAGTCACCACCTTTGGTTCTCAGCTTGCTCAGCAAAGATCAAAGCAACTCGAATGGTGTGGCATAGATTCTGTCGAGTTTCGCGGAAGGATTTGAATTAGAGACCTGGAGGTTAAGTAAGTGTTTTCGAATTTGCGCCCCGTTTTCAAAGTCTTCTTTCTGGCGAAAGCAGCTTTCGAGGTCAGTCGTGAACGCGTTGAAGATGCGATCGACTCTCTCACGGCCAAAGCCGGCGAGTATAAGTCGAACGGCAACGACCAATTGCATGAAGTAAAAGAAAAAGTCATGCACGCATTGGGCGATGTTTCGCAGAACATTTGGCAACGCTCGGAAGTTCTTGAAAATCAAACTCGCGAGAAATTTCGTCGTCAAGTAGCTGACATCACCCTCGGCGCCCTTGGCGATACCACCGAAATCAACGAGTTGCGTGCGGAAATCGCCACTCTGAGAGCAGAAATCGCAGAATTGCGCCAAATGCGCGCCACAGTTTAGATAGGCGAGCAGCCGAACACCCGCGAAGGCCAAGAGAAGCCAAGGGCTTCCTAAATCAGCAAGGGCTGTGTCATGACTGCCACCAATTCCTCAGAGAAAGACCGCGGTGCTGCAAATAAGCTGACCAATAGTCACTCGGCAGAAGCAATTGAAGCGGAGCCGGACACTGACGCCGGCAGCACTGACATCGATCGCTCCGGGACAGGCCAGGCTGAAGCTGATGCTGCACTGATCGATGAGCAAGCTCAAACCGAAGCCAACTCGGAAATTGAACCATTCGCCGATCAAAACACAGTGATAGCCAGCCTTGTCAGCGAAAGCGATCTTGAGATCGCTTTAACGCCTGCCCCCGAACAAGCCGCAAATGACGCAACAGAAGCGACGAAGCAAGATGGCGCGGTAGAAGTTACCGCAGCACCAATTGCACTAGATTCGGTAGAGGCGAGCCCGCCAACCGGCGCAACCGAGGCAGAAGAGGTGACTGAAGCTCGGGATGCAGTTGTCTCGTTTGACGATTCGACCCCACTCTCACAGCCTCCCAAGCCTTCAGCCGACCCGAGCCCAGACGGCGAAGTCGCAGACTTGAAAGATGTGTTAGCCGAATTACGATTGGAGTTGGCTAAAGAGAGAGACTTACTGCAGCAGGAACGCGACTTCTTGTTGAAAAGTAAAACTGGAGAAGGCCCAGTCAAAAGCAGTACCGATCCACAAGAGCCGCGCACGAAGCCGAGCGAGCAAGCCAACACAAGAAATACTGCCAGTCAGGCGAAAAGCCACGAAAAAGTCTTTCCCGAAAAAAAACGGGCCGTCCCCAAAGAACCCGATAAGTTCGGGGCAGTGCCAGTCACGGTTGCGGGTCGAGCAGAAATTAGTGACCTGTCGTACGCAGCCAGTGGCACTGAAATCACTGCACCACCGATTGCGGAAGAGCCAACCAAAACGCTCGCCCCTCATGATACCGCGAATGATGGCAATCTCGGCACCCCGACAGCAGCCCCCGGTGTCGCTAGCGGTGCCAATTTCGTGCCCGCGATCTGCAATCTTTCGCCGACTGGTGCCCCACTATATGATGCCCGACTGGCCGATCAAGCCGTCATGCCCAGCCGCATCGTCAACGACAAGCGCTTCTGGCGCATGGCTAGAACGGTGATCAGCCTGAGCAAACAGGGCGCGAAGAATAAATGGTTCCCAGACAAAGAGGTCTCCGAGAAAGAGCGGAGAACTGCCTTCGCGATCAGATTTCGCGAAGCGCTTGTGGAATTCGGTCCGACATTTATCAAGCTAGGACAATTTCTCTCCGTTCGCCGTGACTTCTTGACCCAGGAAATGGCCGATGAACTGGTGACGCTCCAGGACAAGGTGCCACCATTCGAAGTCGAAATCGTGCAGCAAACGATCGGCAAAGAGCTGGGTCAATCACCGGAACACATCTTTGCCGAATTTGACTATGAGCCGATCGCATCTGCTTCGATCGGTCAGGTGCATCGAGCACAATTAAAAGACGGACGTTCGGTTGTCGTTAAAGTACAGCGCCCGGATCTGGCCCAGCGTTTTTACCAGGATCTCGGCTATATGCGCACATTTATTCGGTGGGGACGCCGGCTCAAACCAGACGGTGAATGGGACAGCTGGCTTGCGCTTTCAGACGAATTCGGCAGGACACTATTTTCCGAAATCGATTATTTGCAGGAAGGCAAAAACGCGGATCGCATGCGCGTTGCCCTAAAAGATCAAGAGCGAGTGAGAATTCCTCGCGTGATTTGGCGCCATACTGGTCGTCACGTATTGACACTCGAATACGCGCCCGGCACTAAAATCGACCAATTGGATAAACTGAAAGCCCGCGGGTTCGATCTCGAAGAAATCGGAAACAACCTGATTTACTGCTATCTCGAGCAAGTTTTGATCCATGGATTTTTTCATGCCGACCCCCACGCCGGAAATTTAGCGGTAGACGATGATGGCAAGATCATCATTTACGACTTCGGCATGATGGGCGAAATCAGCGCCGCTCAGAGGGTGGCAATCGCCGGCTGCGTCACTTCGGTAATCGATAAGAAACGTGAAAACGTGGCAGCGCATCTGGTCGAATTGGGAGTTCTCAAAGAAGACGCAGCCAAAGTTCAAGTTATTCGCACGCTCACTCCCTTCATTGACTACTACTCGGGAAAGACCTTCCGAGAGCTGGATTTCACAAACCTCGAACGAGATATCGATCAGATAGCCCTCGAGCGAGCTCTGCGACTGCCTGCCAATTTGGCCTACCTTTTGCGTGCTGGCAGCTCATTAGAAGGGATTGCTCGCACCTTACAACCGAACTTTAGTTTCGTCGAAGCGGCCAAACCATTCATACAAAGATGGTTGCTGACAGAACCCACCGCTTTTGGTCCCCTCCTCAAAGTATTTTTCCGATTCGGGCAAGAGGCTTATCGCAACAGCGCCGCCAAACTTTCGGCCGGCCGAGAAATTCTTGGCTTAGGCAAACGCAAGTCGAAGCTTATCAGTCACACAGCAAGTTTATCGCCGCCCCAAAAAAATCATCAGGAAGCACCACTCGGCGCATCGCAAGCCAAAATCAACCAGCCTGGCTCAAAATCGATTGCAACAGAAAAAGAAGATCTGTTGCCCAAGCTCGCAACCAAAGAGGCTCATGCAGCCAAACTCGATGAGGCCACAGTCAAGCGCACCCAAGCCACAGAAAATGGCAAAGCAGAGGTTTTGACCGCGCCTGAAGCAATATCTTCGGGTGAGCGAAAAGCCAAGCGGATGGCGCCCTCAGCCAGCGCCAGTCAGAAAATTTCCGAAGGCAAAGAGATGGTCGAATTATCTGTCGCAGATTTTCGACAACAAATTTACTTATTGGAAACTAAAGTGCAGAAAAGCTTTGTTCAACAGATTACACTTAGTGTTTGTGGCCTGGTAGTAATCTTTCTGTTTCTTCTTGAGAGCTATTATCCAGAATATAGATCCTATGCAACCTATTTTCTGATTGGAAATGGTGTAATGGGGGCAATAATAATGTGGCATTTGGTAGTTCTTCTTGGAAAGGCATTCCAAGAAAGACGGTAATTCAAGGGGGCAACGGAGAACAACGATGCTGAAATGGCGTGCGGCTGCACGAACTGATGCGGGTTGCCAGCGTCAGCGAAATGAAGACAATTACTACGTGAGCCCGGATAATCGGGTTTTCGCTGTCGCTGATGGAATGGGTGGCGCTGTTGGTGGCGCCAAGGCAAGCAAACTGGCCGTAGAGGCAATTGAAAAGCGTTGGAAGGACCTCCCCCCACCGGTATCGGATCGCGATTCGATTCAAAAGTGGCTTCTTGAGACCGTCAACCTCGCCAATCAAACTGTCTGGCAGCAAGCTGAAGAAGATTCCAGCGTGCGGGGCATGGGCACGACAGTAGTTGTCGCAGTGCAAGCGGATGGCAATATCCTGGAAATAGCTCACGTCGGCGATTCAAGAGCGTATCTGCTCCGAGATGGCAAACCTGTGCTTTTGACAAACGATCATTCAGTTGTGCAAGAGATGGTTCGAGCCGGCCGATTGACTGAAGAACAAGCTCGAATCAATCCTTACAAAAATTTAATAACCAGATGCCTAGGTCACGAAGAAAAGGTCGAAATCGACCAGACGCCAGTCGAAGTCAAACCTAAAGATTGGGTTGTTCTTTGCTCGGACGGTCTACCGACAGTTCTGAGAGATGAGCAAATTTGTGATGTGGTGGGTAAGAAACACGAACCGGACGTAGTCTGCGAAGAGCTCGTTAAACAAACGCTTGACGGCGGCGCACCTGACAACGTGACGGTGGTAGTGATTCAATATTTAGATGAGGACTCTGGCAACGGGGTCAAGTAGAAACGGATGTCCATGAGTGGCACTGAATGCGCCAGGTGCGGTGGCCTGATCAATCAGGAAGGCAGATGTAGCGTCTGCGGTACCACTCTGCGCAATGATGGTGGCAGAACTCCGCAGCCGGAACGGGCAGATATACAGATGCCGCGGCGGGCGGAGACGTCTTCCAAGCAGGCGCGTCCAGCCTTTCTCTTCAACAAGCTGACGAACGAAAGTTTCCCCCTCACTCAATCAGTGAGCAAGATCGGGCGAGATCAGACTAACAATATTTCCCTGG
>CAJCHQ010000604.1 GCA_903970295.1 Bryobacterales bacterium | reverse complement strand
CGATGTTCGATCCGATAGATGATGGTTTCCGCTGGACCGACAAAGACTATCAAAACCAAGTCGATCGACTTGTGCGTATGACACTATTCGACTGGCATCTGCTCGACCGCACTTACGTGATCAAATCTGCATCGACCGACTCGCGCCTGGAAGAAGTGCAAGCCTGGATAAAAGCTGCGCCGGGCTAATGCACATTGCGGGACGAACACTGCCTTCGCAAGAGTGATTAGGAGCGACGAAGAAATATAGCGATATTTCTTCGTCACTGCATATCATCTAAGAAAATTCGACCTGCAAGTGCAATTGAACTTTTTTGCATCTCCTGACGTTTATCAATACGAAGGGTTAGATGGGGGAGGGGCAAAAATGTATACACGATCGCTTATCCGGAGGCACATCAACTCCGAGCCATTAGGCACAATATTTTCCAATCGTGATTTTCTGCAACACGGTTTGAGAGCAACCGTCGATCAAGCTTTGTGGGTAATGAAAAAGCGGGGAGAAATCCTAGCATTGGCCAGGGGACTGTTCATGAAAATGCCAGACGGTGACTTCGAACTGCCGTCCGCCAAACAGATAGCAGAAGCGAAAGCCCGCGCTTTTGGAAAAGAGATTTACACGGCTGGAGCCGACGCCTCACGGGACATCAAAATAAGCGCCGGCAACAAAGCGAAAATCGAATTCTCCTTCAATGGACGGTCAACGTCGTTTGATTCCGTTCATGGAAGAATTCATTTCCAGGGCACAACCTCCAAGAATGTCAAAGCAGGTGACGCGCCGGCGGGGCTGATTACACGAGCATTGAAGGCATTATCCTCCGTCAAGCTAAATCATCAGCTGCTGGCAACCATTAGTGCCCGCTTGATGAGAACTCAGCGAAGCAATCTAAAACAACAGATGCGGTGGATGCCTGCCTGGATATCAGACGCATTTTTCAAGTTTTGGTATGGCCGAAAGGAATGGAACCCAGCATAATTTGCCGGGCGGATACAGGTTCTGGGATGCTCGTGCCTATCTGCACGACCGACAGAAATTTGATCCAAAGAAAAATAGCTGGATTTCTTATTGGAACCGAACCTGAGATCCGGCGGTGTTAGCAACCACAATCTCTGTCAGATAAAAGAAGCAAAAATATTTGTTGCCAGCAGCTCATTTCACACCCGCATCTGCGTATGATCATGCGAGTCAAGGTTTGCGCACTATCCAAATCAGTTCAGAATGCCTTCCGCAAAACGGCTCAGCCATCACGCGCCCCAAGTGAAAAATTTATTGACGCCACTAATTGTGGTGGCAGCATTTTCGATTGCCGATGGTTGGCAGTACCATAGCTATGCCACCGAGGCAGCGCCAGAGAAAAAGCGAATTGCTTCGTTTGCCCCTTCAAACACTGAGTTGCTTTATGCAATTAAAGCCAGCGACAGGCTGGTCGGGGTATGCGCCAGTTGTGATTCACCCAGCGAAGTGACCAAGAAAGAGCGAATCGGCTCTTTCACTTCCGCCAATCTCGAACGTCTATCCCGTCTCAAACCCGATGTGATCGTTCTTGTCAACGGTCAAGAAGCACTGGCAAATACCCTTAAACGCAGCGGATTCGAGACCGTGGTATTGAACAACCATCACATCGACGACGTTGCCAAAAATCTTATCAAACTAGGAGTTTTGACTAATCTGCAGCCGCTTGCGGCAGAAAAAGCAGACAGCTTTGCAAATTCTCTCACTGCCTTGAGAAATATTCTTCACACTGCCAAAAAGCCGAGCGTATTCTTTTGTGTCTGGCCACAACCGCTTCTGACAGTCGGCAGCAACAGTTTTCTCAACGACGCCATAACCGCATGTGGTGGCGCCAATATCGCTGGCACGATGCGACAGGATTATCCACATTTTTCGCTAGAGCGACTTCTGACCGATGATCCGGACATAATTATCTTGCCTCATGAAACGCAGGGTCAAAGTTTTCTCAAACAACAACCATGGGTCACGTTGAGAGCGGTGAAGCAAGAAAAAGTGTTCTTTCTGCCGGCGGCAGCCGCCGATGGCTTATCCAGACCGAGTCTGCGCCTTATTGACGGATTGTTCTGGCTAGCGACCAAGCTGCACCCCGAAGCCAAGACGGTAATTGAACAGTGGCATTCGCGCAGTCAGTTAGATCTTTCACGCTGAATTTCTTATCGAGATTCGACCAGCAGGACCACTTGATAACCAAAAATCTAATCTCTCCGATAACGACTATAAAATTTATTGGCAAAAGCATCTGCAGGCTTGCTTCCACAGCGGGTGGATAATACAGATTCGTTACGGCCCTTGTCACTTCCGACAGACGGCTGATGCACGCGGCTATAATTGGCGCCAGAGAATCCGGTAATAGCTGCCAGGCGAAGCGACTATCGGGCCGACCTGAAAAATAAAATAGCTTCAGGAAAGGCCACGTCTGGCGTAGTAAGGTACAGGCGAGAGCGTCATCGAATGGGCGCCTAAATCAAACGAGCGAACATGGATCGGGCAAGCTCAAATTTGGAAACCCTGGCATCATGAATCATCTGGTCGTTTGCGGGCTGAATTATCACAACACGCCGCTCGCTATACGGGAGCGGTTCACCATTCCCCAATCATGCCTGGGGCACGCTCTGTCTGCACTCTCCAGACTCCCTCACGTCAAAGAAGCAGTTCTGGTGTCGACCTGCAATCGCACCGAGGTCTACGCTGTGGTCAGTAGTGTGGAAGCCGGGTGGCGCGAGATAGATTCGTTTTTTGCCTCGACCCAAGCTATTTCCGACCACCAAGCTCTGCGACCAAATTTTCGCCTTTTGAGAGAAGACGTCGCCCTGCATCTGTTTCGGGTTGCAGCCGGGCTTGACAGTATGATTCTTGGCGAAAACCAAATCATGGGTCAGCTAAAAGCTGCTCATCAGACCGCCCTGGCTGGGGGAACCGCCGGACCGGTCCTGGACTTTTTATTCAAGTCCGCTCTCAATTGCGGCAAACGCGTGCGTACCGAGACTACCATGGGCAGGCGGGCGGTTTCGGTTAGCTCTGCCGCTGTCGAGCTGGGTCGCAATGTGCTTGACGGCTTGGAAAATCGAAACATTATTGTGATTGGCGCTGGCAAAATGGCTCAGATCTGCGCCAAGGTCCTCCTCAACGAGACGGGGACTGGTTCTGTATTCATGTTGAACCGTTCGAAAGAACGAGTGCGAACTTTCACGCTCAACAAACTGCCTAATAAGCACAGACTGGAGATCGGTTTTGACTACGCAGACAGACACCGACTAGCCGCGAGCGCTGATCTAGTAGTTGTGGCCACAAGTGCCCCAGACCACGTACTCAGTGCGAAGGAATTGAGCGAATTTCGCAAAGAAAAATCGGCGAAAAAACTTTGTATCGTCGATATTTCTGTGCCAAGGAATGTAGAACCGGCTATTGCTCAGCTGCCTGGCATAGAACTTCGTCATTGCGATGACTTAACCAACCTGGTGCAAATGAATTTGGCTGAAAGAGAGTCCCTAGTGGCAGACTCCGAAGCGATCGTCTTCGAAACTCTGGACGAGTTTCATGCCTGGCAGCGCTCTCTCCTTGTCGTACCCACTATCACCGGGTTGCGCGAAAAGATCGAATCTATCCGCTTGGAGCAAATGGCCAAATCGCGCATTGGCATGAACGCCAACGACACAGTCGACGAAAAACACCAGCTGGAAGAGATCAGCCGGGCTATAGTCAATCAAATCTTGCACCATCCGACCGTTCAACTGAAAGCAACCCGTGACTACGAAATCCTCAGGCAGCAAGCAGAAGCGTTGAGAACGCTATTCAGTCTGGATCCCCTGGGCGTCCCGGGAGAAATCGGCAAAACAGTAAGGAAAAGGCTTTCGACACTGATCGAAAATTAGCGAGACTAATCGGAACTGCTGTGCCTGAAAAAACAGATTCTCACCAGCATGACAGGCCTATCAAGATAGGCACGAGAGAAAGCAAGCTGGCTTTAATTCAGACTGAAATAGTGAAGGCAGCTTTGAGCAGCGCGTTTGCTCATTTGCAGATCGAAGTCGTGCACATCACCACAGGTGGTGACAAGATCCAGGACCGCCCGATTGCCGACCTTGGTTCGCGTGGCGTCTTCGTCAAAGAATTGGAAGAAGCCCTATTAGATAGGCGCGTTGATTTGGTCGTTCACAGCCTTAAAGATTTGCCTACCGACTTACCATCCGGCTTGGTTCTCGCAGCAGTATTGGACAGAGCCGATGCCCGCGACGTACTCGTATCTAATAGCAAGAAAACTCTGCAAGACCTTCCTTCAGGCAGTCGCGTCGCCACATCCAGTCGCCGCCGGAGTGCTCAACTAGCGCACTTGCGATCGGATCTCGAATTCGTCGACATTCGTGGCAACATTCCGACTCGGCTGCGCAAGCACGATGAAGGCTCTTGTGACGCCATGATTTTAGCCGCCGCCGGGCTGATCAGACTCGGTGCCGACGAGCGCATAACCGAATTCCTCGACTACGAAATCAGCACTCCGGCAGCAGGACAAGGGGCTCTGGCAGTCGAGTGTCGTGCCGACGATACTCAAATACTGCGCCTCAGCGCCGCCATCGAACAAAGAAAAGTACGCGCGGAGATTACAGCCGAAAGAACATTTTTGGAGCGTTTGGGTGGCGGTTGCTCTGTGCCTATCGGAGTCGTGGCTGAGACTCTGGAACAAGGTGCGCTACGCGTTCTGGGCTGTGTGGCATCCGTCAACGGCAAGCATTTGATTCGTTCGGAGGTTCGTGGCAACAGCGATGATGCCACCGAACTCGGTACCGAACTGGCAAACGCGATGCTGAAATTAGGCGCAGCCGACCTTTTGGAGCATCTGAAGAACATTCCAGTGACAATTTCGCCGCCCTGATTTTTTTGAGTGGCCGCTTAATGTCTGACCAATTCACTAAAAAGAATGCTCTACCTGGCTCCAATCAATCGCCTGGTAGCGATCCTCTGACTGCTCCACTCTCCTTGAAGGGCATCAAAGTTTTGCTCACGAGAGAGGCCGGTCAGACTGATAACTTAGCGCAAAAGATCCTCGCTTTGGGCGGAGAGGCGCAATTATTTCCAGTCATCGCAATCGAGCCCCCTGAGTCGTTTGCAGAATTAGATCAGGCGCTCGACCACTTAGACAAATATGATTGGATTTTATTTGCCTCGGTCAACGCCGTAGATCATTTTCTTGCACGCTTTAGGGAGCGCGGCTTAGACCGCAAACTTCTCACAAGGCTTCTTATAGCAGCAATCGGTCCGGCCACAAGCAGTGCTCTTTCGAGATACCAATTGGAAGCCGACTTCACACCAAAGACATTCGTCGCCGAAGCATTGATCGCTGAATTGCGCACGACTTTCGATTTGCAAGGGAAGAAGATGCTTTGGCCTAGAAACACCTTAGGCAGACAACTGATCAAAGACGAGTTGACTAAAGATGGCGCCCAGGTCGACGTGGTTACGGCCTACACGACTGGCTTGCCTGCGCCCTCACTAGCACGAGCGACTGAGCTGGTCGGACTATTGAGTGGAGGAAATATTGACGCCATCTTGCTCGCTAGCAGTCAGTCAGTAAAAAATTTCGCGACGATCCTCAACGCGGGACTCGATCAACGTTCGCGAAATAGCCAGGGAAGACTGCCCGCGGCAGTTCTGGGAAAAGCCAAAATTATCACCATCGGGCCGGAGACCAGCAAAACTGTCGAAGCAGAGTTCTTTACTGACCCGATTCAAGCCCGCTCATTCACGATGCAAGGAATGATCGAGCGATTAGTCGAGTATGTACACGAGCGCGACGACCGATCGTTCTCGGCAGACGACGCCGCATCCGAGCCGAATAAATTGGGTAAGAATTTATAAGGTTGAAGGCTCATCATTGATGTCCAAAAAAGAAGACGAAAAGAAAAAGACGGGAAAGCGGAGCTTCCTCAATCTCTGGTTTTCGCCAGCGGACGAGGTAGTCAGTCAGCTGGCAGATGAGCTTGAAAAAATTCGAGCGGATGAAGAAGAGCGAAACGGCGTCTCTCAGTCTGCATCCAAAAACCTAGACAATGGCGACGCTCGAAAAGAGTCTGCGGCAGCAGACGATGGTGAGCAAAGAACAGATAAGAAAAACGGCAAGCCTGGTGCGACGAGCAATTCTTCGGGTCACGTAGAACCAGAAGTGAGCCCGTGGTCACGACGCGCTGTCACTCAATCTATTGAGCTGGATGCAACAACCGGCGAAACCGAAGATACTCAAACCTATGAGGGTTTTCAGCGTTATTTGCAGCGATTCGATTTCTACGAGTTGCTACAAATCGATCCAGGAGCAAGTAATGAACAGATCCACAAAAGTTATTTGCGTCGGGTAAGACATCTGATTGGTTCGCACGAAACCGACAGCAATTTGGAGTCGTGGCAAGTTGAAAGCTTGGTTCAGGCAATAAGCCTTGCTCATGAGGTTTTGCGCGACTCCAGTACAAAATCCAGTTATGACAAAAATAGGGACTTCCGCAAGCTTGTTGCTGAAGATGCTACCTATGAACCGGTGAGGAAGCGCGCCCAAAGCGGAAAAAACATCCACTCGTTGATCTCGCTCATTCGCTATTCGCAACTACTGACGGCCGCCGACCTGGATGCTGCAATGGCTATTAATCAAGGTAAAACAGAGCTGCAAATTGCGTCTTATCTGGTGGATGTAGGTAAGCTAACAGTCGAGGAATTAGAGTCCATCACGCTGGCGCGTTATCTGATCGCCCTGGGTAAAATCACAATTACTCAGTATGAAATCATTATCGGCGAGATGAAAGATACTGGCACTCCATTATGGGTCGGGCTCGTAGCCAAGGGCTGGGTAAAAATGACAGACGTACTTTCTAATTAAGCAGAGTATGGGGCCACCTGCTCGCTGAAAGACAAGTTCGAAGTCCTAAGAAAAACAGCTAGATTTATTCTGTGGTCGTCCAATGCACCACGAGAACATCTCAGGTCAGTCACGTAACAATCGCAACTCTTTACAGGCGTCTCTATGACGCTTCTATAAATTATTAAAAAGTACGTGACACTAAATCAACGTGGCACTAAATAACGTGTCGCGATTATTCTTCTTCGTGATCCATACGTTCCCACATAGAGAGAACGGGAGAGAGCTGTTCTTTGAAATCTTTGACTTTCTTGGTGCGCTTCATTGCTTTTTCGATGGCGCCCAAATCCTGGTTTTCGAAAGCCCTCATACCGGAGCGAGTGATCGATTCCAATTCCTTGTCGATGGAATGGCGCATCATTTCACAGGCTGACGCGATAGTAAGTTCTTCTGTTTTTAACATTTCAAGCTCCTCAGTATTTGCTTCTTTTTGTGGCCAGATGCTGCTGCTTTCACTATTGCTAATATCGCTGCTTTCGCTTTCGGTAGTGCCGCTTTCTCCACCGTCATCGGAAGTGCTTTCAAAGATGCTGCTATCGAGTCGGTTGGGTCGGCTAACTTCTACCGCGCTAGTTTCAGGAGCCTGTGCTTGCGCGAGCAGGGCCTGCTGTTGGGCGGTTGTAATGGGCTCGGTGTCACCTGAATAGGCCGTGAATTCAATTGTTCCATGTCTGCGACCGCTCTTGCTCCAATAAGCATCCTTTTCAACGGAAGCTTCACCAGATTGATCGCCAGCCGGTTCACTCTGCAGCGGCAAACCGTCCTGGTGAGTCTGAACAAGCTCTTCTTTGGGCTGTGCACCTGCTCTCATAACCACTTCGCCATTTTTCCGAGAGCGTTCCAAAGCAGCAAGATCGATTCTGCCGGTTTCGTCACTTTCCTTCAACAGATGGCTCAAACCGCTCTCCTGGGATGGATCTTGCCATTCGGTATTGGGGGTTTCGCTCTGGTTTTGACCGAAATTGAGCAAATCTTTGAAAACCGCTTGCTCACCTGAAAACGATGCAGCGCCTTCGGCACCATTTCCCGGAGGAGCATCTACTGCCGGCGAAGAGTAGGTATCTTCCTCTTCAGCATTTTCGTCCATGTCTTCTTCGTTTCGGGCAATCTCAATCAGGGAACCAAAGAATCTCCTAGCCAGTGTCGGCAGCTGCGAATAATCTGTTGATTTGCCGTCGTAGCTCCAGACATCGGCATATTCTTCGGTCGATTCGATGAGAAAAATGCGCTCGAACAAAGATTCTTCTTTGAGAAAAGTTTGCTCCATTGATTTGGGCAGAAGAAAACCTGCTATCCCTTCCCGTTGCAATCTCACCAGCAATTGCCAGTGCTTCGTCGAAACTAGCCCCTGGGTGCGACTGATCAACGGATTTTCAGTAGCCAGCTCTCTTGGCGGATAACAGGCTGATATCAAATGTGGTTCGTCGACCAGCTTGTTGAAGTCCTGAGAGTATTGATCGAACAACTGAAACAGCCGCTCGACCCACTCTCGGCGACTATGCACCTTACTCCCCTGTTCATCTGGAGCAGCAGTCACAGTGGAACCTTTCCAGTCGTCCGGCGCATTAGAATTTTGCCTATATTCAGCAAAACGCTTAGCACTGGATTTAAATCCCCCCAGAATTGCCTCGTCGAGACTGTTTTTCTTGGTTCTCTGATTCTGGCTCGAGAACTTATCCTTGTCATTCATGACTCTTGAACCTTAATTCGGCGTCGTCCGGAAATCTATTAGCCAAAACCGCTTTGTTACAGCAGTCTCCCCCACCATCGTTTTCAGCCTGGTTACAATCCTTCTTACCCGCAACATCAGAGTTTTAACTAATTCCACCGACATAGACCGTCATTAAAAACCAATTCGGGTAGTCATGTTGTCGCCCGACGACGAGTTTTGAGCATCGTAAGCGCCAGCGCTGCGCTAAGTGAAATTTCTCGGCGCAAAGATTATTTTTAGGAACATTTGAGATGGCTACCTCGACAGAGCACCGTTGCCGGTCGGTCAGTCGGTCGGTTGTAGCACG
Source organism: Bryobacterales bacterium (assembly GCA_903970295.1). Next base: position 10,096 of record CAJCHQ010000604.1, on the reverse strand, counting down.
ATGCCCAGAGTGACGTTGTCGCGCTGGGGTTGTAGCTGACCGGACACAACTACTTTGTATCGGTCAGCAATGTGACACCACCTTTGAAACCAAAATTATTAAGCGCAGTCAACTTCTAGCGCTCGAAACGGATTAAACTCGCTTGCAATAGGACTCTGATGCTTGTATAACTTCCGCTGCCGAACTGAATCGAGGTTTGATCAATGCATAAAGGTCCGAATGCAAACGCGAGCAAATCAATCAAGCTTACCTTAATGATGATTACTGCGTCACTGACGACATCGAGTGTGGTGTCACTGGCCGCACCGGTCAAACACAAGCTCTCGGGCAGAGTAAATCATGATGTCGCTGTGGCTGACGAACTCTTAGCCAAGGGCAAATACGAAGACGCAGAAAAGCTCTATCACACTGCTTTAAATGCAAACGGCAATGACGTAGCTGCTAGGGTCGGCTATGGCATGGCTCTCAGTCGTGGATTCAAACTCGATCGAGCCGATCAAGAGTTGAACAAAGCACTGAAAGCGGACCCGCATAATGCCATGGCTCATTGCGGCAAGGCCCTGAACATTCTTAATCGCTTGCAGTCATCGTCAATGACGATCGTCAAGAATCGCGCAGCTATGCTCGATCAGGCCGGCAGTGAATGCAACCAGGCTCTCGATATCGATCCAAAATTGCCGGAAGTGCATTATGTTTTGGGTATGGTCTTCAAAGAGCAGATGCGCTTAGATAAAGCTCAAGCTGCTTTTAATGGCGCCCTTAAACTCGAACCGAAGTTTTCCGATGCGCACGCCGGTCTCGGTTTGGTTAGCTTGCAGCAAGGCAATTTAGCTGCGGCAATTACTTCCTTTCAGCAAGCAATTAGCGAAAATACCGGCAATTCAACTGCACATTTTGGTCTCGGTCAAGCCTATCTCAGACAAGGACAATTGGATCAGGCGCTTTCAGAGTTCAACACGTCTCTCTATCAGAATCCCAACAGCGCTCCTGTGCATCTGTTTCTCGGTCGGACCTACGACGCTCAAGGCAATCAGGATGCGGCAATCAACGAATATCACAAATCGATCGCGATCAAACCTGAAAATCCTGGCTCCTACCTGGGTATTGCCAACATCAGAGAATCGCGCGGTGACATCGAACATGCCATTGCTGAACTCAGATCAGGACTCGATCTCAGCCCGAATAGTCCGGATCTGCATTTGCGCATCGCTCAAGACAGTTTGCGGGTAGAAAAATTGGATGACGCCGTGAAAGAGTTTGAAACCACGCTCGCCATTTCGCCTCGCAACGCAGCCGCCGTCGATGGTCTCACCCGCACCTATTACCTGAAGGCACAAAAGGAAGCGACAGGTGCTTTCATCTCCACCAATGAATTTGAACGCGCGCAACAGATGATCCAGCGAGCCATTCAAATGAATCCGACTAGTATGCAGTTACGCCTGGCCCAAGCCAAATTGCGCGCGATTTCGGGCGCCAAAGTGGACCTCGCCAGAGTTGGTCAACCGACCAACGATCCTGAGCGCATCGACTACGCTGAGGTCTTGTTGGCTCAGAACAAATTCCAGGAAGCAAAGGCGCAGATGGACATGGTCATCAATAATGCCAACAATCCTAAAGACCTTCTTGCCGTAGCCGATTTGGCCCTGATGATTAAAGATTTGGATAGTGCCACTGCCGCCTACCAAAAGGCTGGTTCGGTGCCGGGTAACGAAGATCGGGCCAAACGCGGATTGGACCTCGTGGCAAAAGCCCGCGAAGACGCGCGACAAGACTTGACCCTGGCCAACGATTTGTCCCGGCGCAAACAGCTTGCCAGCTCGATCGACAAATATCACGCCGCCATCTTTGCGAATCCCCGTTTGGCGGATGCCAGAATGGGACTGGCCGAAGCAGAACAAAAGCTATTCAGCGACGATCCGGCACAACTACGCGATGCGGCCACTCAGATCACGGCTTACATGTCGTTGACACCCAATCTGCCACCGAAAGAGCAGGAGAAGCTGCAGAAGCACATCGAGCATTTGCAAGAGAAAGCCTATAAGATCGACCAAAAAAAAGTCGCTCAGGCAACTCCCATTAGCTCGCGTTCACGCTGATGGAAACCTAACGCTGGTAGTTCTGGTTGTCGGCAAACGAAGCCAGCGGAATTGAACTAGACAAAAGAGTCAGAAAATTTTCTGACTCCTAGGACGTTCTAATCACTAATGTGTTTTTAGCGATGCTGACGAAATAAGAATTCCAGCTAAATTTCTTCGGTCAGCGGTTTCTCTGCGGAGATGAGAAGAACAGCTAAATTTCTCAGGTCGACCCCAGCAGTGACCGTGAACCTCACCCGACAGCGTTAATTTCAACAAAGATAAATCTCACTGAAGTCAGTATATTGCTCACCAGCAGGTATATTTAAAGGTTATTGCCTGGGAGCCGTTCGGCCACCTTTACAGAGTCCTGTCATCGCCTGACGGGACAAATAGCGGCAGTGCGCGCGGACCAAATCACGGAAACTGGCAATTCATGACCGAGAGGCAGCTGCGATGACGGATTCAAGAGTTTCGACACTAACCCAAGCCAAGGGCACGAGCGCTCAAACCTATCCGGCGGTGAGAATGCGTCGCATGCGCTCCAAGACAGGGTTGCGCTCAATGGTGCGCGAAACTCACCTGCACCTGGACAAGCTCATTTATCCGCTCTTTGTTGTTGAAGGAAGGGGCCAGCGAAAGCCGATCAGCTCTATGCCGGGTATCTTCCAGCAAAGCGTCGACTCGGTCAGCAAAGAAGTCGAAAAACTGGTGGCTGAGGGTCTGAGTTCAGTCCTTCTTTTTGGCATTCCCGGAGAAAAAGACTCCCAGGCTTCTGGAGCCTGGCACGCTGACGGCATTGTGCAAAAGGCGATCCGAGAAATCAAGGCCAATTTTCCAGAATTGACCGTCATTGCCGACACCTGTTTGTGTGAGTATATGGACCATGGGCACTGCGGCATCATCGCCGACGGTCAAGTACTCAATGATCCAAGCCTCAAGATCTTGGCCCGTGCTGCGGTAGCGCAAGCTGAGGCCGGCGCTGACATCATTGCTCCTTCAGACATGATGGACGGGCGTGTGGCAGCAATCCGCGCAGCCCTTGACGAAGCCGGTTACGAACAAGTGCCAATCATGGCCTACAGTGCCAAATACGCCTCAGCCCTCTATGGACCATTCCGCGAGGCAGCGGAGTCGGCACCGAAATTCGGCGATCGCAAGAGTTATCAGATGGACCCGGCTAATTCCCGCGAGGCTTTGCGCGAAATCGAGCTCGACATCGCTGAAGGCGCCGATATTGTCATGGTCAAGCCGGCCCTTCCTTACCTGGATATCATCGCCAAGGCTCGCGAGATGACCAAAGTGCCAATCGCGGCCTATAATGTGTCTGGAGAGTACTCCATGGTCAAGGCAGCTGCCGCAAACGGCTGGATCGACGAGCAAAGAGTTGTCCTTGAATCATTGACGGGGATCGTGAGAGCCGGAGCCGACATGATCATCACCTATCACGCTAGAGATGTTGCCAACTGGCTCAATGACAATCGAAATGGCAGCTAAGGAATTCCGGCAAGTAACGCGATAGAGGAATCTATTTGATGAAAACCACCAGCCAGCATCAGATCAGTTTTGCAAACGCGTTTGCCGAGCTCTATCTGGACAAAGAGAATGGCGAATTTTCTCTGGATTTTCGCAGACAAGAAGTCACTATCTATCTCGACAACAGACAGTATCAGGCCCTTGTGCTTTTGATTCAACAAAGCCTTGAAGATCAACAATTTGTGGAATATCTGAACTGGCAGAAAGATCCGCTACAGTGCGACGAGAATCAGCTGTTCGAAGTTTGTGGTCCCGACCACATCGCTTGTATGGCCTGCACACCGAATTGCGAAAGAGTCAAGTTGACTTTCGAATTAGGCATGGCAATCGATCTGTCTTTTGCAGATTTTCAAGGCTTGGCCGGATTGATCAAAGAAGCCCAAGCCGACCTTGAATGGCGCCGTGAGCTTTTGCGCTGGAATATGACCGACAGCGGTCCAGACTTCGCCAGCGGCGCCCAAGACTAGCACTCGCACCGCCCGCGGCACCGACAGCAATTGCCACCAGATGCGATGGCAGAGACAGGTCCAGCCAAGATGGAGAATCTGCGGCAATGCTCTGTCCGAGGCTCTGTACGAGGCTCTGTTCCGAGGCGCCACCAGATGCGATGCGCCAGACGCTACCAATGCCAACACACAAGCGTCGCCAATGCGGGCCCGCGACTGCCACCAGATTCGATACCGGGCAAAAGTTTCCAACTTAATTCAATCTAGAGCGGACGGTCGTTAATTCGAAGGTTAAGTCAATCGGGTGACGGCGGCAAAGAACCGGGCAAGATTGGATTCTAAAATTTCGATTCAGCTCAATTTCGGCGGAAAGCCTCTCGTAAAGAGCCTCAGTACCTCTTGTTCGCTATAAAAGAAGCCCTTTCTGTGGAGCAGGGCATGCTCTATAATGGCAATTCAGATCGTTGGATGCGGCGGAGGCCAACGAACCTGGTCAGGGGGGAAACCCAGCAGCCATAAGTTGAATCCTTCGGGTGTGTCCAGCGGTCTGACTTTTTTTAGGAATTCCGTCCAAAAACCGTACGGCGCCCCAAATAAACGGGTTAAACATGAAGACAAAGTCGTCGAACAATTCGAAACAGCCTCAAGAGCCCGGCACAGAACAGCCGAACAAAACGCTTTTGGGTCAAATCCTTGTGGAACTTGGCTATATTACGATTTATCAGCTCGACGAAGCTCTCAACATCCAGCGCGAAGACGCCTTTGCCGGACTGGAAACCAAACCGCTCGGTCAGATTCTTCTGGAACTTGGCTACTGTGGTCCGAATCAGCTTATTCGTGGCATTCAAGTGCAGGCCGAATACAGAAAAGCGGCTCAGGCTGAGAGCGGAAAATCCGAGTAGATAAGTCAAAGCAGCCCCACTGAAAGCAGGGCTGCTTTTTTGCCGGTAATTATCCTCTTCCCGTCCTTGCAAAGAACGTTAAACTGTTGTTCTAGCCAAGCGTTTTGGACGGTAAGACCACTTGGGATTCGGCACAAAGCTAACAGTCCGGTTTTTCATCATTATCCTGCTCATGGTAGTAGGGATGTGCTTCGCGCAGTTCGTTCTCGATTATCAGTCGAGCCGGATGACTGCTTTCAAGGCTGCCCACGACACAATGGTCAAACTCGAGAGCGATTTTGGCCTGATTAGCCAGAGTAACTCCGAATTCGCAGAACTAGTCAGCCACGACCCGGCTATCATTAATGCTCTTGCCAACAAAAACCGCAAGGCGGCGATTGACGCCGTGGACGCAGCCGTGAAAACCAGCGGCTACCCGGGCGATTTAACCCTGATTGATGCCACTGGCAAGGTCTTTTACAGCACCGATACGCCCAAGTTTTTCGACTATTCGGTCGACAAATCTGCAGGTATTCATTATGTCTTGCAAGAGTTTCAGCCCTGGCACGGCTACACCAATTTTGGTCCGCTCGGGCGCATCTCCCTGACCAGCCTGGCTCCAGTCAGAAGTGGCACCGGCGCTGAAGTGAAAGGGATAGTCGCCGCCGGTCAGCCACTCAGTCAAGATTTCCTCACCGGCATGGCAACCAAGCTGCCGATTGAGAACGAACGCCTGGTCGGCATCGCCATGCTCGTCGTAGCCGCCCAGACAAATTCGCAAGATCCGCCCCAAATGTCAATTACGCCGGACCTACTCGCCTCTCACAACCCACTTGTGATGAATCTGCTCAAAAAAGGTATAGCCGGAATGCCCCAGCCGGTGATCAAGGATTTGGGCATCAGCCCAGTCAGTCAATTTTTGCCCTTTTGCACATCCGCGCAAAGTTTCGAGGGCGGCGATCGCTGGTGGTGCGCCTCTTCCTTGACGAACACCAACGGCAACTCCAAAGAATTGCTGGGCGAACTCCTAACCTGCGCACCAATCGCTGAAGTGCACAGCCAATTAACATACGTAATCGTGCTTGGCACCGGGTTGGGAGTCGTCGTATTCGTTATTTCTCTAATGATGGCTGGTGGTATCACCAATAGTGTCACGCAACCATTGCACGCCCTAATCAGCAGGACCCATGAACTGGCTAATCAAAAGAAGGCGCTGCCTCCTTTAGAAGGACTGGAGGGTGAATGGCTCGAGCTTGGTGAAAAGATCGAAACAGCGATTTCGTCATCCCGGCAGGTAGCCCAAAACGCTCGCAATAAATTGCGCACACAAGAGGCAGAATTCGAAGAAAAGCTGCGAGCGGCTAACGACAACAGTGCCCATTCAGAGACGCTTAACCGGCAAATTGCGCAACAATCCAAACAATTAGTCGAAACCTCCAAGCAAATCAATTTCGCCAATCGCCAATCGGTGCTTTTGCAGAGAAAACTCGATGCGGTCATGCAAATTTCAATTGAAGGTTTTCTCGTCCTCGATCAATATGGGAACGTATTGAGCGTCAATCCAGTGTTCTTAAATTGGATTGGAGCCACCGAAGGCGAGCTGGCCGGACGTCTTTGCTTCGACCTGGTGCAGCGTCCAGGTGAACCAAAAAAAGATTTCCACCAGGGTCATGCCTTCGCCCAACATGGAGGAGACGCGCATGCGGTGATCAATCAGTTCTATCCGGAAGGCATTATTTATCACAACCACAAAGACACGGCAATCGAGGTCCTGGCTCACCTGCAGCCGGTCGAGGGAGAAGATTCGAGTATCCAGGGCTATATCATGGTCCTGCGCGACAAATCGCTGCGCAGCGAAATCGCTCGCATGCGCACCGAAATAGTGGCTATGCTGTCAGATTCGATTCGCGCGCCTCTCGTTCATGCCGAGGCCGATTGGCAAAGAATTCTAGCCGCGGCCGCCCAAACCATGCATCCATCTGTCGGACAGCCACTGGCCGAACTGCACGAGCATTACGAAAATCTGCTCGGCGTGATCGACAGTTTGCTCATGATGTACGGCAATTTTGTCCCACCACCGGTGGTATCACGAGAACAAATCGTCGTCAATAGGTTGGTGGCTGCTTGTCTCGAAGAGATTTCACCAATTGCCCGAGAGCGACAGCTGGCACTCGACTACAAGAGTGTCACCGGTTTGCCCAATTTGACCGGTAATCGAGAAGCAGTGCATGGCATCATTATGCAACTCTTGGAGAAAATGGTCGGCATCACGAGCCCTGGCGGGCGCGTTCGAGTAGAGACCAGTGCAAAATCCGGCGAAATGCGCATCGGGGTCCTCAGTTCTGGTCCGGCACTGCCGGCGCAAGAAATAGCCGATATGTTCGCCGGTTTCCTTGAGGGTAAACATAGCCAGGCCGAATACGGGCTGCGCCTCTCGATGTATCTAGCCCGCAATAACGTCGAGCGCTTGGGCGGTAAAATCTGGGCCGAATCTGATCGTGGCACCAGCATCTATTTCACTTTGCCAATCAGCTAGGCTACTTTGCCATGGGCTGGGCCACTTTGCCGATCGGTTAGGTGTTTGCCCAATCGGCTAGCAATCTTCAAATTTGGATACGGCCAATCCGCTCTTCGATTTCAGCCGCCTCGTCTTCGCGATGTGTCTTGCGCAAAAGCAACGCATAATTCTGCAAAACCGGAACGAGCTCTGCATGACTCTCTCCAAGCAATTCTTCGCGAATCGAGATTGATTCCTGATAGAGTGGCTCGGCTTGCTCATAGCGACGCCGGGCGCTGCACAAAGCGGCAAGATTATGCAAATTGATTGCGACTTCTAGATTACGATCGCCATGAATATCACGCTTCAATTCCAGACAGCGCTGCAGCAAATCTTCTGCCATGCTGTATTTACCCTGGGTGTGGTAGAGGGCAGCCATGTTATTCAGGCTTTTCGCCAGCCGGACCTTCAAATCATGCTGGTCTTCTGGGGTCTCTTCCGCCAGTGATTCGACAGCGGCGAACTTTTCAGCCAAACGCAGGGCAGCGGCATACTGCATCTCCGCCTGTGTATAACGCTTCTCCGTGTAAAGCGAATTGCCATTTTTGACGAGCTCTTGCCATTCGGCAACAGCATTCTCTCTTTCGAGTTGCTTACTCATCCCTTCCTCGCGGCGATTTGTAAATTTGATTCCTAGCGGTAAAGCATAGCGTTTTTACCGGAAAAGAACTCGACTGATAGCCAATAGCTAGCCCAGACAGGATATATGCAACATCGCGCTTAAGTGTTACCATATCTTTGTATGTTACAGGTTGAACTATGCCGCAGATTCGCGAAATCAATGCTGCTTCGATCTTGACCCCTCAGAAGGTGGGCTCGCTGTCGCGCTATTACGACTTCACTCTCAATCCTTATGCCGGCTGCGCTTTTGCTTGCTCATACTGCTACGTGCCCAAATTTCCCAATGGTCGACACGAAGCCAAAGATTGGGGACGATGGGTGGAAGTGAAAATTAACGCGGCGGAATTGATTCGCAAAGAACGGGCGCGAGTCTTTGGCAGCAGCATATTTTTCAGCTCCGCCACTGACCCTTATCAATATCTTGAGTTGAAGTACAGATTGAGTCGCGCCTGTTTGAAAGAGTTATTGATATATGGACCGGCAAAAATAACCATGCACACCCGCTCTCATCTCATGCTTCAGGACCTTGAGTTACTCAAAGCTTTTGGAGAACGGCTGACCGTTGGCGTTAGTTTCACAACCGACGACGATTTGGTTAGAAAAGAATTTGAACCGCAGGCGCCCAGTCTTAACCGCCGACTGGAGCTGATTTCTCGTTTAAGATCTGCGGGAATCGATGTCTATGCGTCGATCTCACCTCTATTGCCATGCAATCCGGAACGCCTCGTTCACTTGCTTTCGCCCTATGTCAGCCGAGCTTGGGTCGATGCTATGCGCTGGACAGACGTTAATACCAAGCCGCAACTGCTCTCCAAATACCAGGGCTTTTTCGACCCGATTAACCACGAAAAAATGGTGGCTCGAGTGGAAGCGGGCTTCCCGCACAAGCGGAGAAGAGAAATCGAAGAAGAATCGATATCCCGGGAGCAGAGTAAAGCCAGCGAAGCTGAACAGCCTCGGACGCCAACCTCGCCGCCGACCAAGAGAGAATCGAGACAGTTGAAGCTGAACTTGACTCCGGTTTAGCGCTGCCGCAGCTAATTCACCGAAGATCCGAGTCTTGGGCGAGCTTGCCGAAAAGCCTAACCAGCAGCTATGATGGAAACACCGAGCATCTCTTCTGCAAAATGAAATATCTGGGGGCGGCGTCGAAAATCGACGTTTGGTAGGGGGCGCGTCGGATGAAGTCAAAAATCAAAAGGCAGAAACGATCTAGAAACAAATACGGCCAGGGCATCACCGAATACGGTGCCATGATCGCTTTTGTTGCAATTCTAGTCTCACTCGTATTCAGTATCACAAATTCGCGATTGAAAGGAGCCGTGTCTGCGGCATTCAGTTCGGTCTCATCGCAGCTCAATAATTTATCAGCAGCCTCGAGCAACCCTTCCTAGACGCAGAAAACACGATCTCCACCTCTGTGAATCGCGAAAGACAATGCCTCCAGAGCGCGAGCGCTGATTTCGTCATGAGCGCTGCCATGAACTGGATACGCAGCGACACCAAGGCTGGCTGTGACTGAAAAGTTCTGCCAATTGTGAGCGATTGCCTGATTGCCAATGCGCTGCCGAATTCTCTCGGCTACCAGTGCAGCAGCAGCAGCATGGGCATTAGGCAAAACCACAGCAAAGGTGGTTTCGTCGTATTTGGCGCCGATATCCACTTCTCTAATCGCACCGCGCAAAACATTACCGACGATGCGCAAAACAGATTCGCCGGTGAGATTACCGAATTCTTGTTTGATCGATTCGTAATTATCGATCGCCAGCATGCACAGGGACACAGGATGCTTGTAGCGGCGGGCGCGATTGATTTCCGCCTTGAATTCTTTGAGAAAGGTTTTGTAATTATAGAGTTCGGTCAAATTATCGAGAAGAGCGAGCCTCTCGATATCCTCACCTCGCGCTGAAGCAATTGCTGCCCGGGTCGGTAGAGCCGTATTGGCTGCCTCAAACTCACGCACGCTTTGCTGATCGGCGG
>CAJCHQ010000603.1 GCA_903970295.1 Bryobacterales bacterium | reverse complement strand
CGCCGGTGCCGCTGATGTTGACCGCGGCGTTATTGGATTTCAAACCATGCAAATCAGCATTGCCGGCACCACTCAATCGGATAGTGACCGAGTCTACCAAACCCGTGGCCACTATTTTGTTAGCTCCACTTGCCGAAATTTCCAATTTGGCGCCCTGCAATCCGGTCAAATTAATGTTCGTCGCTCCGTTGAGGCGCACACTATCCAGAGAAGGGTTGGCAATCGTCAACACCAATTTCGGATGCGGAAGACCGAATTTTGGTGATGTGACGATTAAGACTCCGTTCTGGATGTGAGTATCGATCAGTTTGACGATTCTATCTTCGCCCTCTATCGACAAAGTTGATTTCGGACCGATCGTGAACGTCACATCAGCCGGCGCGCTAATTTCGATTTTGCGATAGCTGCCCGTCAGCGCTCGCGAATCGGTAATCACTTTGCCCGAGCTTTCGCTTCCTGAGCCGCCCCCGACGTTTGTTTGCCCCCAAACCGCGCCAGAACTGGCGCCGGCAACAGCCACGAGGGCTAAAACAACGAGCGAGTGGTTCATACCATACCTGCTTGGCGATAAGAGCCAACAGTATAGGAGATTGTCGCCGTGGTTGATCGCTTCTCAGGTTAGTCGCTGCACCGCACGCATCCAAATGGATGCCTGGCCATTTTCACCAAATACGGTGTACCAAGTTATCCAGGCGTAATCGTGATATGCGGTAGCCCGGGAATTTCCTTTGACCGTTGCTCATTGCATTTTTGAAAAGCGGCAATGTTGGCATTGCCTTCCCTGGAAGTGACGCCCTTGCCATAAAGAATGTTCAATAAATCCAGTCCGCTGACCGTTTTGCCCTGTGCATGTGCATCTTCGACTGCCTTTTCCGCTTGTTGTACTTTTGGTGGAGCGCCTGTGCAAGCATCCTGCATAGTCATAATTCGTACCTTTTCTTGCTCACGGTGATAATCTACCGATTAAAGCAATTCCTGGTGGCGTAGTTGTGGCACTGACTTGCTCATTTCGATCAAGCTTTGAGCCAAACCTATTTCAGTTCAATCAATTTCACTTCGAATGGCTGCAATGAAACTGCGTCCAATTTGACTGCTTGCGGCTTTTCTTGCGTGCTACTGAGAATGACTTTGCCTGTTGTTGCTTTGATACCGTGAGCTGACAGATCGAATTTTTGTGTTTGAGCGCTCTTGCTCATATTCAACACGACCAGCACTGAATCGGTCTTGCCCTGTCGCAGATAGCTGAGCACGTTGGCATCATTGTCATTGACCGAGACATACGAGCCGTGAATAAACGCATTGTTCTTGCGCCGCAAAGCGATTAGCTTTTCATAGTATTCAAGCAAAGATGTTTTGTCGTGACTCTCATTGAAGACGTTGTGAGTCGGGTAGTTTAGAGCAACAGGCAACCAGGGGTGGCCGGTTGTGAAACCTGCATTCAACGAGTCACTCCACTGCATTGGCGTGCGCTCGCCATCTCGACCTTTATCTTTAGGCCAGCCGATCTTACCTATGGGATCAAGCACATCCTCTTTTCTTTGCGGATCGTAATTTTCCATACCGATTTCTTCGCCATAGTAAAGAATCGGCGTGCCCCGCAAAGTCAGCAACATGGTGCCCAGAATTTTGGCAATTTTGTCATTGTTGGCCCCATCGGCATAACGGCTGTAATGCCTGCGGCGGTCGTGATTACTGAGAACATAAACCGGCCAACCTTGAGCTGGGTTTTGATCCCAGAGAATGATCTGTTTGCGGAAGTCGGGGGCAGAAAGTGTGCTGACGTCCGGGAAGAAGAAATTCATCGGCAGTTGAATCTCATCTCCATTTTTGCCATACATCTCGGAAAGCTCTGCCACATCGACGCCGCCAGTTTCACCGACTAAGACGCGATCGCCTGGATACGAATCGACGATCTGGCGCAAATCTTTGAGAACATCATGAACTTCAGCGAGGCGATCGTTGTATTTGTTTTCCATATTTGGATCGCCGTAGACATTGACTCCCTCTTTGATGGGATTGTCAGTCAATTTTGACTCTTCAAACAGAGTTGTAATCGCATCCAGTCTGAATCCAGCAACTCCACGATCTAACCAAAATCTGGCCACGTCTCCCATGGCTTTGCGCACTTCCGGATTGCGATAATTCAAATCTGGTTGCTGCGGATAAAAGAGATGGTAATAATACTGTCCGGTTTTACTGTCTAATGCCCAGGCCGAGTGCCCGAACACAGATTGCCAATTGTTTGGCGGACCACCGTTCTTGCCGTCTTTCCAGATGTACCAGTCGCGCTTGGGGTTGGTCTTAGATGAACTTGATTCGATGAACCACGGATGTTTATCCGATGTGTGATTCATGACCAGATCCATAATCACTTTTATGCCGCGCTTTTTCGCCGCCGCCATCAGTCTATCGAAGTCGGCTAATGTACCGTATTCCGGAGCAATGTTGCAGTAGTCCGAGATGTCGTAACCGAAATCAACTTGTGGTGATGGATAACACGGCGTCAACCAGATGGCGTCGACTCCTAATGTTTTCAGATAATCGAGTTTGCTCGTAATGCCGTTCAGGTCGCCTATGCCATCGCCATTAGAGTCTTGGAAGCTGCGCGGGTAGATCTCATAAAGTACGGCATGCTGCCACCAGGGGTCTTTTTGTTGGCTTGTGCGATTGAGAATTGCATTTGCCGGGACCGTTTCGGCTTTTGCTGTTCCGTTTTTTGCCGTAACGGCAAACGAAGGCTGGATGGAGGTTAGAAGCAGTGAGAGCAGCAAACTGGTTGACAGCGGTTTCATTGAATTCTCTTTTCATCTAGTGCGCAATTGACGTGCCTAGTCTACCTCGTCCCATGCCGCTCTCGGTGCGTCAGTGATGTGATCGCCGATGGTAAAAATTGGACATGACAAGAGGGGCTGAATGCCAGCCTTTCTTAAGCCCGAGTTAAAGTGGCAGAAGAAGTGCTTCTTAGCTTAATTATTCGTTCCGTTACGAATCACACCAGCGACTTGTAAGCCCTTTGCCAGGGGGCTACGATTACGCATACATGGCATCTTGCATTTTCGAGGGGTTTAAAATGTCTACGACGACAACTATTGTTGACTCGACCGTCTTGGCAGAAGTCGTGCTCTGGATTAAGACACTTAAAGATGTGGGTGTTTCTCCGGACACTGCTGCACAAGTGACAAGCCAATTTTTTCTCGCTGCCGTTGAATTGGCTGGCGATGAAGAAGGCGAGGAGTTCTACGACGAATAACTTTTGCACTGACCGCCAGTCTGTTCTGACTGGACTTTTCGTCATGGGACAAAAGTTTGTCACTCTGCGCACCGGTTTACTGGCAATAAATGCCTGGTTTGCCGGTGCGTTCTTCTTTGTTTCGCCGCTTTTGGCCCAGCCTGCCACCGATGTAGAGCCGGCGTTGAAAGTAGGGTGCGAACTTTTGGCTCAAAAACGCTTCAAAGAAGCCGAGGACTTTTTTGAAAGAATCGTTTCGTCTACCCCTCAATCGGTGGGAGCACTCGTTAACCTGGCCCAGGTTTACGATGAGGAAGGAAAATATACGAAAGCGATTTCGTTGTGCGATCAGGTGCTGTCCAAGAATGAGCGCCAGGCCGAAGCTCTGCAAGCGCGGGCGCAAGCTTATTTGAAAACGAAGCAGCTGACGAAAGCCCAAGCCGATTGCGATAGCGCGGTCCAAATCGCTCCTGCGAAACCGCAATCCTATTGCGTGAGAGCTCAGGTCATGGCTAAGCTTGAGCGCTATAAGGATGCGCTCAGTGACATCGATCGAGCGATTGCCCTGGCGCCCTATTCCGCCGATTTTCTTTGTTGCCGCGCCCAGATTTGCATGAAATTGGAGCAATACGAGCGAGCAGTCGGCGATGCAGACGAAGCAATCAAGCTTGATGCCAAGCTGCCGGAAGCCTATTATTATCGCGGACGAAGCTATAGAGAGATGGGCGAAAAGAAACTGGCTCGGCAGGATTTGCAAAAGGCCCGGGCACTCGGGTTTCAGGACTAACCATGCAAACCGTATTGAGATCGACCGCCGCTTACTTGCTCAAGGCGATTCTGGCTTTGACCTGTCTTGCCGGCTGTCAATCAGCGCCCAATCCCGCCGATCCGCGCAATCTCACAGCCATGATTTCGGTTGAAGGTTCAGACACAATGGTTTCTTTGCTCAAGTCATGGGCTGATGCATTTAAAAAATCAAATCCCGAGATTCCTATCTCTATCACGTCTGCCGATACCGGTGTCGGCGTCGCTTCCTTGATCAATCGGACCTCTGACCTGGCAATGGCTTCGCGTGATCTAACCGACGATGAGCGGAGTTTGGCTCACGTCAAAGGCGTGCATTTGAAAAAGTACACAGTTGCTCGTGACGCTGTTGCCATCATTGTCAATGTAGCCAATCCGATCAACGCCATTGGTCTCGATCAATTGGAGAAGATTTATATGGGCGAATTGACCAACTGGAATCAGCTAGGCGGCAAAAATTTAGCCATCGAAGGTCTTTCTCGCGAGAAGAGTTCGGGCACCTACGAATATTTTCAAACTCACGTTTTGCATGGCAAAGATCCGTCCAATTCGGCGGTTCTGGTCGCTTCCAACCAGGGCATTATCGACAAAGTGAGAAAAGATCCAGGTGCGGTGGCCTATGTTGGTCTCGGGTATGCTGCAGCCGCCGGCAATAAGGTGAAAGTGCTAGGAATAAAATTGATTGCTACTTCCAAAGCCGTTACACCATCTAAGTCTTCACTGACTGACGATTATCCATTGGGAAGGCCTTTGATCATTTTCGCCGATGACGCACCGAAGCACTCAGTTGAAGCATTTGTCAATTTTTGTCTCAGTAATGAGGGTCAAAAGTTAGTCCCGGCAACAGGTTATGTCGCTATACGATAATTGGATAATGTGTGGAACCAGGCGGTAACTTTTTTGGTGGATTTCCTGCAAGCGCTCGAGAAAAAGGTCCTCATCTTCGATGGGGCGATGGGCACTGCCATCCACAAATATGATTTGAGTCTCGACGATTATGCCGGCATAGAAAGCTGTCCTGAAATCCTTGTCGAAAGCCGACCGGACGTGATTCGAGAAATTCACGAATCCTATATGAAAGTAGGCTGTGATGCGATCGAGACTGATACCTTCGGAGGCTCGCCGGTAGTTCTCGCCGAATTCGGGCTGGCCGAAAGAGCGTACGAACTCAACTTCAAGGCCGCCAAATTGGCTCGGGAAGTCGCTTCCAGCTATTCGACAAAAGATAAGCCGCGTTTCGTTTCGGGCTCGATGGGACCAACGACCAAACTGCCTTCTCTTGGACACATAAGTTTTTCCGAAATGAATAAAGCCTACTATCAGCAAGTCGCTGGACTTGTCGATGGGGGTGTCGATGTTCTGCAATTCGAAACCGGACAAGATTTGCTTCAGGCTAAAGCGGCGATCGTGGCGGCTCTCGACTACAGCAAAAAAATTGGGCGGAAGATACCTATTATTGTGCAAGTCACGATTGAAGCACCGCCCTTGGGGACAATGTTGGTCGGCACAGATATTGCTGCCGCGCTCACTGTCTTGAGTGCGTTTCCGATCGACGTAGTCGGACTGAATTGCGCTACCGGCCCACAGGAAATGCTCGACCCAGTCGCTTATCTCTGTCAGAACAGCCTCAAGGCTGTTTCGGTCTTGCCCAATGCCGGGCTTCCCGAAAATATCAACGATAAAACTGTCTACAAATTGACGCCCGATCAGCTGGCCGATTCGCTCAATCATTTTGCCAGGGATCTCGGCGTCAACATAATCGGCGGGTGTTGTGGCACGACGCCCCAACACCTTCAGCGTGTCTGCGAGATTGTCGGCGAGATGGCGCCCAAGCCCAGGCAGCCGGAGATGACACCATCGGTGGCGAGCATTTACACCTCGGTCGCGACACACATTGAACCCGCTCCTTTGATCGTCGGCGAACGCACTAACACTAACGGCAGCCGCAAATTTAAACAGCTTTTGCAAAAGGAAGATTGGGACGCGATGGTCGCCATGGCTCGTGACCAAGAGCGCGAAGGGGCTCATGTTCTCGATGTTTGCGCCGCTTATGTCGGTCGCGATGAAGTGCGTGATATGAGCATCTTTATCAAGCGCCTCAATACCGAAATGCAATTGCCGTTGGTGATCGACACCACCGAGTATTCGGTTTTAGCCGCCTCGCTCGAACTCGTCGCCGGCAAGCCAATTGTCAATTCCATCAATCTGGAAGACGGCGTCGATAAGATGATGCAGAAGGTCGAGCTGATCACACGGTTTGGTGCTGCAGTTGTTGCGTTGACTATCGATGAAGCTGGCATGGCGAGGCCGGCCGAAAAGAAGTTGGAAATCGCCAAACGCATTTACGATTTGGCCATAGGTGCTGGAGTCGCGCCCGAGGACTTGATCTTCGATGCCCTCACTTTTACCCTGTCGACCGGTAACGAAGACGATCGCAAACTCGGTCTGGAAACGCTCAAAGGCATCAAATTAATCAAAGAGGCGATGCCTGGTGTGCGCACCATACTCGGTGTGAGTAATATATCATTTGGCTTCGATCCGCATATTCGCCAAATTCTTAATTCGGTCTTTCTTCATTATGCCGTCGAATACGGGCTGGACATGGCAATCGTCAATGCCCAGAAGATCTTACCTCTCTATAAAATCGACGAATCAGAAGTCGAATATCATCGCAAGCTTGTCTTCGATGAACGTACTGATGATTATGATCCGCTCTTTGCTTTGCTCGACTTCTATAAATCCAAGAGTGGTTCAGGCACGACGATCGTTGAAAGCGAAAAATCGAAAGAGATTGAAGATATCCTTAAACAGCGGATTATCGATGGTAATCGAGTGAATTTGGAAAAAGATTTGGCAAAAGCCCAAGAGAAATACAAACCACTCGAAATAATCAACAATATTCTTCTCGATGGTATGAAAGTCGTCGGCGAATTGTTTGGTGCTGGCAAAATGCAATTGCCGTTCGTTTTGCAATCGGCCGAGACTATGAAAGCGGCAGTGTCCTATCTGGAGCCGTTCATGGACAAGGTCGAGGGCTCGAGTTTAGGCACTATGGTTTTGGCCACCGTTAAAGGCGACGTGCACGACATCGGAAAAAATCTTGTCGACATCATTCTCACCAATAATGGTTACAAGGTTTGGAATTTGGGCATCAAACAGCCGATCGAAAATATTATTTCGGCGGCCCTCGAGCACAAAGCCGACTGCATTGGTATGAGCGGACTCCTGGTCAAATCGACTGTGATCATGAAGGAAAACCTCGACGTCCTCAATCAGCGTGGCATCAACCTGCCAGTGATCTTGGGTGGTGCTGCACTGACTAGACGTTATGTCGAAGAAGATTGCCGCCGCATTTACCGAGGCAATTTGTTTTACGCTCAGGATGCTTTCGATGATCTGCGCATCATGGAAGCTTTGGCTAAAGGCCACGATCTGGCTCCTTTCCTTAATCAAGGCTCGCAAACAAATGCTCAGCCCAAAGAACTTTTTCTCGAAGATGATGATGAAATTGAGTCCGGTGTGGCCTTGGCTAAAACAGCAAAAGTTGCCACTGGTGCTGCAGTGGCTGAGGCAACAAAAGTTGTCGCCGGTGCTTACTCCGAACGTTCAGCTGCGCGCACAGCCGACGGCGATCGGAACGGCAATGGCTATAAAAGCGGTCAACAGCGTTCCGATGTCAGCCGAAATCTGCCTCCACCGCTACCGCCATTCTGGGGCTCTCGAATAGTTGAAGACATTCCGCTCGCTGAAGTTTTTGATTACGTCAATGAAAACGTGTTGTTTCGCGGGCAATGGCAAGTTCGCCAGAAAGATATGTCCGACCGAGACTACCAGCAATTATTGGACGAAAAAATTCGGCCGGCTTTAAGAGAATTGAAAGAGAAGTCGATCTCTCAAAAATTACTCACGCCCAGAGTTGTCTATGGTTACTTTCCTTGCCAATCCGATGGCAACGACTTGATCATTTATCGCGAAGATCAAAAAACCGAGTGGATGCGATTTCATTTTCTTCGTCAAAGTCACGGCAAAAGATTGTGCATCGCCGATTTTTTTGCGTCGGTAGACGAAGGGCAGATGGACGTTCTGCCTGCGCAAATCGTCACTATGGGGGAAAAAGCGTCTGAGCACGCTCAGGCACTATTCGCGGCCGACAAATATACTGAGTATCTCTATTTCCACGGGTTGTCGGTTGAATCAGCCGAAGGTTTGGCTGAAGTCATGCACAAGCGAATCAGAGCCGAACTCGGTTTTGCTGATCAGGATTCTCCCGATATCCGCAAATTTTTCCAACAGGGCTATCGCGGTACACGTTACTCGTTTGGCTATCCGGCGTGTCCCAACTTGGAAGATCAGGGACTGCTGTTCGAGCTATTACAAGCGGAGCGCATCGGCATGCACCTGACTGAGGAATTCGAGCTCGTTCCTGAACAAAGCACTTCGGCGATTATCGTGCCGCACCCGCAAGCAAAATATTTCAATATCTCCAAGACGCCCGCAGCAAGCGACGTAGAGTCGCCAGACGGCGACTGAGACTCAAATCAAATCGCACCCCTGCTTCGATTTTTCTTTGCTGTTCTTTTCATTTAACCGGTTTTGAGGTGACAGCGTCAGCTGCCACCGAGAAAGCGGAACCGTTCGCGAGGAAAGCGAACGGAATCTCAAAGTCACATTGGTTTCGGCGAAATTTGTTTGCGAGTGTCAGAGTTTTTGACACCGAAATTAGGGTGATGTATGACTCGTTGCAGAAATGTCTCCTACTAATCCAAATAACTGTAAAGCTAAATATGAAGATTTTATTAAGCTGTAAATCCGCCTCTGGCGGGGGATTCAGAAACTCAAGGAGCCGGAAAGCCTCATGTAACATAACTTTATTAAGCATGCGATTCTTGGCAACCGATTGCCTCAACAGGAGGGTATCAGCCTGGAATTTAAGCCTCGATTTTATGACAATCGACCGTGAGACATGGGGAATTCACGTAAAACTGAGGCTTTATAAACGTCTATTTCGTATTTTCACGAATTGTCCAACTCACGCTCAAAGAGCACTATTAACACGCTAAGGCAGGTATCAGATGCTCTCCTGTCACCACCTTAGGCTAATCGGCTACATGATGATTTGACCGGAGCACCAAATGGCTCAGCCGCTCACCCATAGAGACGCAATAATCACACCGCCAGTCGTTGACATGGCGGGCAAACCCGGCACGGTCAACCTTATTTCTTTAACATCGACAGACGGGACTGCTGGCGATGCCCGGCCGGCGTCGACTGGCGCGCCTGCAACAACATCTGAAGCAGCCGTTGCTAAACCAGAGGTACGTTATCTCAATTTGAATTCGTCGGCAGCCGCCACCAACGCGGATGTTGCTTCTTCTGTCAAACGGGTTTTAAACGACGCCGCTGGCACTATGTCGGCTAATCAAAAAGCAGATTTTCAGTCTTCAGTCGATCAGTTTCTGAAGGTGGCGCAGAGGGATGGTTTGTCGGCCGACGAAATCACCCGCACTCTCGACTCTACCAGCCGCCTGCTCGAAGGTCGAGGCGATCAGCCTCTCGATGCGCAGAAACGCGCCTGGTTGGCCGAAAGTCTTATGCATAATGTCGCAAATCCTAATCGTTGTGATCAAGGTTTCCACAATACATGCAATGTCACCGCTATTTCAAAAGTAGTAATGGCGCATGACCCGGCTAAGATGGCCGACATCGTTTCATCATCGGCTCTTAATGGCTGTTACAAAGCATCTGATGGAGCCATCATCAAACTCGACGCAAACAGTATGCAGCCCGACAGCGAAGTAGCCGGCGGACAAACTCTAGACAACAAGCGCAATTATGCCAGCCAAATTTTCGATCTCGTGGCGATCAACAATTACTGGCAAAGACAGCATCCACCATTGACATATATCGAGGGACGGCCAACTGGTCAGGGCGATACAGGTGAACGACTGGTTAAAAGCAATGGCGCTTATGCTCGCGACAATCAGGGCAATGAGCTGCATCAACCTTTCTTGGACTGCCGAGCGATGATCACAATCGGGCGGGAGTTGGGCATCAAAACTCCATTCCTAATCGCTAATCAGTCGGCTGATGCTGCCAGCGGCATGCTTGTCGGTTCCGAAAAACAGCTGGGCGAAAGATTGCAGGCACTCCAGGGTGAAGGCCGTTTGCCAGCTGTCATCTTCGTCCACAGCGGCAATAAGTTATTTACGGGTTCCTACGGAGAAGGTGGTTCCGGTGGTTGGCACGTCATCACTGTCGATAACTATGATGCCAAAACTGGCACAGTTCATATTTCTAATCAATGGGGCAGTGCCAATGATCGCACTGTTTCGGTGAATGACCTTTATGATGCCACTCTGCCTCCGCGCCTGTGGGCAAAGGGAACCGGAGTTTACGATCGACAGCAGTACGAGGTCTATCACCATTACATGGTTAACGGTGATGGCGCCGGTCTGGACAAGAATCAAGTGCAGACGAATACTGAATTCTCATCTTGGTTGATCAAGCAACGACAGGAATTCGAAAAGCAACAGCATATTCAAGGCGAAGTAGATCGATTACAACAAAGACTGGAGAAGGCCAAGAATTCAAAAAATCACGATCTCATAGATTCTTTGACACAGCAAATACAGCATTTGCAAGAAAATATGCGGCAGTAGGCGGGAACTGAGCCCAATTTTCAACGAGCGTGCAAGTTGACCTGCACTTCGTTGCGCCAGAAATTTCCCAAACCTGACGCTGGATAGATCTTCCTATTATTGGCGTCTTTTATGTGTTTGAGATTGCCAGTCTCATCCATTTCGATTCGCACATTATGCTTCGGGGCTTCTGCGGCGAGGGCGTTTGCAAATTCATGTTTGTCTTCTGGACTGAGACCTTTGTAATAGGCATTGAGAGAGGTGCCGTCGATTTTGTCGATGGCGGCATTGATGAATGCACCGGGCGTAATGTATTCCAGTTTGCCATTTTTCTCAACAGCTTTAATCGAACCGTCTGGGTTTTGGGCAATGTTCATAGACTGATCGTGATTTTGTAACTTCAGCACTTGCATAGTTTGACCGACGAGTGATCTTTCGCGATCATTGAGACTATTGTATTCTCTGGCAAATCCTGGACCATCGTGATTTTGCAGTTTAGTCAAAAGATTGGTCGCTTCTGTCTGTGTCTTTGATTGGGCTTCTCTGGCAGCGGCTGCTTCTCTCTGTGTTTGTGCCGCCAGTGCTAATTGCCTTTGTGCCGCTGCCGCGCTTTCAGCAGACTGCTTGACACCTTCCGGTCTTCGCTCTAGCGGTGACAAAGATCTGGAAGTCGCGTCGTCTGCCGACTGAAACAGAATTACTTTGGGCAAACCATCTTCGTGACCGATTTTTTCTACCGGCACTTCTCTGGTGTTGAACTCTTTCACTCTGCCGGTCTTGGGATCGTGCACGATGTTCAGCTCATGCAGTTGAGAGCCTGCACTCATATTTTGTTTAGCGAAATTCTCGTTCACTTTTTCCTGCAGATCGAGTGCTCTAATTGTCGCGGCGTAGTGGATTGGATCTTTTTGCAATCCGGCTAATTCTTTCTGGAATGCTCCCGGTTCCGAGTTCTTAGAAAGAGCAAAAAGATGTTTCGCTTCTTGAGTTGCGTCGAAAAATTGCTGAGCCACTGCACATTCCTCCTGGTTGATCGAAAGTCGCAGAGTCTGATACCTTCGAACAAATACTTTTAACCGCCCTCCGAACCGCTTTTGGAGAGCTTGTGTTCAGAGTAGGGCCAGGTAATGAAGTATGTGCGTTGCGCTGGTGCACTTTTTGTGCAATTAGGGCCAGGTCAAATGCGTCTTGATGTTGCTGCGACTTTGATCGAGAGCGGCACTTGTGTAGTTTGCTCCGACCAGTCTCGTCAGAACCGTTTGTGCTTGCAGGGCGACGTAAGTGTCTTTGTCTTCCTTCAAAACTTCAAGGATTTCAAAGGGGCAATTGTAGTTTTCGGAAAGTTTGATTTTGACCGTTGGATCGGGGTCACGTGCCAGAACCCACATTACGTCCAGAGGTGTATTGGCGTTTTCAGCGATTACGGCTCTCACTCGAGCATTTTCGTGCAGCGACAATTCTCTTAACCGTCTGACCGGCGTGCTTTCTTTGCCGGCAATGATCTGCAGAAAATCAATGTCGGTGGCTATTTCTTTGCGCGGGTCGCGGGCGAGCAAATCATTGACGGTGGCGCGCGGTGACGGCTGCTTGGCCGTCGTCTCGACTTTGGGTTCTTCGCTCGACATGACTTTGGCTAGCGTGTTATGGGCGATCCAACCAATCAGCAAATTCCGGTCTTGAGTCAATTCACGCAAAACGAGCGGATTTGTCAAAGAGTTTTCGGCGAGCGAATAGCGAATCCCGGCCTCTGGATCAACGGCCAAAAGCCAGATCGTGTCAATTGGCGTATTGGCATTTTGAGCAACTGCTGCTCTAATATGAGGATTCTCATGGGTAGCCAACCACACCAATGTTGTAGCTGGAGTGCTAACGCTTTGCGCAATCAACTTAAGAGCGTGTTCTGAAAAGTTTTGGAAACTCTGGCTGTTTCCGATGATTGGTCCTTCTTCCTTCGGTTGTTTATTCGAAGATGCTGGTTCGATCGGGAGCTGATTGCCACTGGATGCGGTGGCGGCATCAGGATTGACAATAGCAGGGGCGGCAGGAGTTATATAGCCTCTGTACTCTGTTGTCGAAGATTCGACCGCTTCTTTCTCACTACTGGCGTCACCCGATTCGCCCTTCGCGAATAGCGACTCACGAACATTCCAGTCGTTGGCGAACAATGTGTCTTGAGGCGGCTCGTCGCAAAAGGCTAGTGAGCGAGCGATTTGGCCCCGCTTATGCAATTCCTGGCGCACCATTTCGCGCCGATTTTGATCTAGATCCGAGGCGCGTGTGACTTGAGCTAAGTTTTCTATATATATATTTGAGCTGGGTATGCGTTGTTCATCGTTCATCGGATTTTCCTGGAATTGAAATCCCGCCCCTTTAGCCGGTGTAACGAAGGCATTTCCGAATGCTGACGGGACGCGATTGGTCTGACCGCGGCCCATCTGCCACCTGGAGATGCCTTCCCGAGTTGATCGCTTTTCATTGGCGATGTGTTGGTCGAGAATCTGTT
>CAJCHQ010000602.1 GCA_903970295.1 Bryobacterales bacterium | reverse complement strand
TGGTTCCGGAATCGGCAAAGCCGTTGCCCAGAAAGCTATCGAGGAGGACGCCTCGGTGGTTATCGCCTCAACCAATGCAGAGAAAATCGCCGCGGCGGCAACGCAACTCGGATCCAAGGCATCGTCTGCGGTGCTGGATGTGAGTAAAGAAAAAGATGTGGAAACATTCTTTGCCAATAACGGAAAGTTCGATCACATCGCATTTACTGCAGGGGATTTCGTTCCTTCGATATTCTCATCGCTTGCAGATCTAAATTTAGACGAAGCCGCGAAAATGCTCAACGTGCGCTTTTGGGGTGCTCTCGCTGTGGCCAAGCATGCGGCGAAAGTCTTGCCGCCAGGTGGCTCGTATACACTAACTGATGGCTTATTGGCCCATCGCCCGATGAAGGGTTCGGTGCTGCCAACTTCAATTGCGGGCGCGGTTTAACATGCGACTAAGGCAATGGCACTTGAACTCGCTCCTATCCGAGTTAATTGCGTTTGCCCCGGTCTCATTCTCACAGAAATGGTGCAGGCATTTCCGCCAGAGCGACTGCAATTATTCGAGGCGATGACGAAACGTTATCCGATTCCACGCGCCGGCACTCCGGAAGAAGCGGCGGAACCTTATTTGTACTCGATGCGCGCCGGTTACACGACGGGCCAGGTGCTCTACGTAGAAGGCGGAGCGCTGTTAACGAGCTAGAGACTTGGCAAAAAAATCCTACTGCATCAATAAAAGAGCCGCAGGCAAAGCTATTCCAATTATCAACAAGCCCCACAGTAAGCGATGATTTTTATTGTAGATGAACGACATGTAGACCTCGACCCAGCCTGGAGGCTCGTAGCCGTCATGATTTTCGTGCAGCGAGAAAACCATTGAAGAACCCGTGGAAGCAAAGAAAATGATTGAAGGTGCAAAAAACAACCCGAGGTAGAGGTGCATTTGACGAGCTGTACTAAGTTTTAGAATCATAAATTACAAGCTCTGAGCGGCCCACCGAGAAGCAAAAAGATTCTATTTATACTATGCTACCTGCGCGCAAGCCCTCGTAGCGTCTAATACTGTTACGGTGTTGGCTCGCACAGGAAGCGGTTTTTTGAGGTGATGGCACGATTGGCACCAAAACATGAATCAGGTAGCAGTAAAAATCACATCGAGAAGCACTTTGCTGCCACCGAGATCATGCGAGACATTGTCATCGGCATGTCGGACGGACTCACAGTTCCTTTCGCTTTAGCCGCCGGCTTAACTGGGGCGGCAACCGGCTCGCATGTGATTGTCACAGCCGGAGTCGCGGAAATTGCTGCTGGCGCGATCGCTATGGGTTTAGGCGGCTATCTAGCCAGCAAGGGCGACACCGACCACTATGACAGCGAACGGGCGCGAGAGTACAAAGAGATTCGCGAAATCCCCGAATTAGAAATGGAGGAGACCAGACATATCCTGGCAAAGTTTGGCCTTTCGAGTGATGCTTCCGAGCCGATGATTAAGAGTCTGGCAGCTCGTCCTGATGACTGGGTCAAGTTTATGATGCGGTTCGAGCTTGGTCTTGAACGCCCAGAGCCATCACGAGCGGCGATCAGTTCTGCGACAATCGCCATATCTTATGTCATCGGCGGGCTGATACCACTCACTCCTTATGTGCTAATCAAAAACGCACAAACCGCATTGATCATCTCAACGTGCGAAACTCTAATCGCACTGATCGTGTTTGGATACGTCAGAGGTTCACTTACTGGTCTGCCGCCATTCAAAAGCGCTATTCAGACCGGCATAATCGGTGCGTTCGCGGCTGGCGCCGCATTCATCATTGCGCGTATGATTTCGGGCTAAGCGCTATTTAGCAACGATGCCGTGCAAAATAAAATCCAGACATCGCTGCATTCGCGGTTGCAAAATCTTCTTCGGTTTCCCCTCACGAATCCAATGAACTTGTCCGCTCATGATCGCCAGCACGACGAAATGCGCAGCATCTGCAGCATCGATGTCGGCGCGAAAGGCACCGTCCTTCTGGCCGGTTGAAATGATCTGCTCGACCAGCAGTGCAAGTGGATTAGCCTTATCGTGCTCCTGGCAATGTTCGCCTTTCATCAACGGGCTGAATCGCTGCGTAGCGAAAACTTCGAGCAACTGCCAGTTTTGTTCGGTCCATTTGCAGATATCCATCATCAGCGAGTTCAGAACATCAGGTGCTGAATCGCCGTCTGCGAGCATTTTCTTAGCTCGCTTAAAAGCATCATCGGTCGCATTCTTCTTGAACTCGAGAACAATTTCTTCTTTGGATTTAAAGTAATAATAGAAAGTGACTTTAGCCACGTCGGCTGCAGCGACGATGTCATCGATCGTGGTCTCTGTGTAACCTTTCGCCACAAACAAATCCATAGCAGCCTTGATCAGATTCTGCTTTGTCTGTTCGCGCTTGCGCTCGCGGCGACCGATTTCGACCTTAGTGCTTTCCATTTGACAATCTTACCATAGTATGGTTACATACTGAAGTATGGAAATCAAAACATTGCCAATTTCCAATGGGAATGATGTCACGCTTCCGTATAATCTGTCTATTTCCAGATTAATGGGCATTACAAGAGAGCCGTCAGAGTGACTGAAAGAATCTCTTCGCGTTGAACTCTATAGATAAAGTGATGAATACAAGCTCAATGGTCCGCCAGCCTCAAACGGTGCCCTCATCAACCGCGCCAAAGTTACCTAATCCATCGAGCGGTAAGTGGAAGCGCCGCGGGATCGTTACTGCCATAAGCGTCGGCGCCCTGGCCATTGTTGTCGGTGCCGGAGCGGCAATGCACGGCAACAAAGCAGAGCCGAAAACGACGCAGCATCCGGTCTTGACGGTCAGCGTGCAATATCCGATGCCGCGGACGATCGACCATTTGCTTGCTGTCCATGGCACGATTTCTGCCTGGGATCCTGTGTCAGTCGGGGCAACAGCCAGCGGGCTCACGACCAAAACCATTTTGGTGGAAGAAGGAATGCTCGTTAAGAAAGGACAAGTATTAGCCACCTTAGATTCTTCACAGCTTCAGGCTCAAATTCAAAGTGAGAAAGCGCGGTTGGCTTCGAGCATCGCCAGTGTGAGCAAATCGATTCAACCTAATCGACGCGAAGATATCAACGGTCTGGCAGCGGCAATGGCTCAAGCTGAATCGACCGTCGCCGATTACGAGGCAGCTCTCGATCAGGCTAATGCCAATCTGGAGAACGCCAAAATCAACTTGAAACGCTATGAATATTTGCGAGCCGCCGGAGTAGTCAGCGCCCAGGAAATCGAGACGCGCGGCACCACCCTTGAGGTCAGCGAAGCAACTGTGCGCAGCGCAAAACAAAGAGTGCAAGCGGCAAAATTCGCCCTCAAACAAACGCAAGAGCGTTTGGCAATGGCTCAAATTGGTGGGCGCAAAGAAGATATTCAAATCGCCAATGCCGCGGTAAATGAAATCCAAGGCAACGTCAAAAGACTGCAGACTCAAATTGACGAAACCATCATTCGCGCTCCGGTCGACGGGTTGATTACGCGGCGCGATGCGCATATTGGAGATATTTCCAGCAGCGGCAAAACGATGTTTTTGATGGCTCGAGACAATCGGCTCGAACTCAAAGCCCAGGTCCCTGAATCTGATTTGCGGTATGTGAAACCACATCAAACTGTGGATATCGAGTCAGCTTTGACCGGCTCAACTGCCGTGAAAGGTTCGGTCAGAGAAATCAGCCCACTGGTTGACCCGAGCACACGTCTGGCTACAGTGCGCATTGATGTGCCCAGCCAATCCGGATTGAAAGATGGCATGTACGCTGAAGGCAAAATCGCTCTCGGCAGATACGAAGCTTTAACAGTTCCTTCGCAAGCTGTGCTCAGCCGCGATGAGAAAAGCACTGTCTTCGTCTTGAATGGCAATCATGTCGAGGCCCGGCAGATTGTGGCCGGAAATCGCAGTGGTGATTTGATCGAAGTCAAATCCGGCGTCAGCGATAAAGATTCAATCGTGCTCGAAGGCGCAGGTTTCTTGAAGAACGGAGATTGCGTCGCAGTCTCGAATTGAGGGGGCAGAAGCACTTAAAATGGATCTGAAACGTATTTCTGCGTGGTCGATTTCGAACCCCGTTCCAACGACCATCTTATTCCTCATTTTGTCGATTATGGGGATATTTTCCTTTTTCAGTCTGGGCATCGACGAGAGTCCAAACATCGATCTACCGATTGTTTCGGTCACTGTCACCGAATCTGGTGCAGCGCCATCTGAGTTGGAAACCGAAGTTACCCGCAAAGTCGAGGATGCAGTCGCCGGTAT
>CAJCHQ010000601.1 GCA_903970295.1 Bryobacterales bacterium | reverse complement strand
ACTCGCTCTATAACTTGATTGCTATTTTTGTCGACAGTCACTTTGAACCCGGCACGTGCAGGCAAAGTTACAGCGCTGCTTCTAACTTGTTCCACCGCTTTTCTGGTTTCGAGAACGCGCGAATCGGTCGGCGCCAAGCCTCTTGTTTTAGAGAGTGCGAGCTGAAAAGCCTCGTACGCCCGCCGGTAATCTCCATCGATGTATGCCTGCCTGCCAATCGAGTAAGCCCGATTCCAATCTGTTTGTGGCAAAGTGATGTCCAGATTGCGTAACTCTTCAATCGTTGCGTCGAGTCTTTTTGTCGGTGGACTAGCATCTGCTTTCGCTTGCTCTGCCTGTAAAGAAACCGATTCACTTGCAGCTTTTGTTTGATGTAGCGAGCCAGATTGTGCCAAACCTGGAGCTGAAATCAACGCAATAATCAGAAGCACTGCGAAGTTTTCGCGGATGCTCTGAACGCAATTCACAGCTCTTTTAATCAATAAATCGCTCATGTCTTTATGGCTGTTCGGTAGCTGCTGCCAACTTTGTACCCTCTTAATTGATGCCAGACGTGGTATGGATAAAGAAGGGAGAGGAGGTTTAGCACGTGAGCTTATGGCGAATCATACTCGTGCTCGTTTGCATGGCGCCGATTCCCTGCGTTCAAGCCAGAAATCATCATTATTACCCGCCCATTCAGCAAGATTACTACGGACCGCCGACGTCAAGGCTATTACAATCATTCACCCCATGGCCATCGGAACCACCGGCATCATCACTTCATGCCTTACAATGGAACGCCATGAAGTAGTTCCATCACGTGAGAGGCTTATTCCCAATGAAAATTCTCGCCGCGATCGATAGTTCGGCATTCTCCGATGCAGTCGTGGAAATGCTTTCTTCGCGTGTTTTCCCGGCTGGAAGCACAATCAAAATGATTACTGTGGTTGAGAAAGCGGGTCTGCTCGGTGCTTTTTCCTCCGCCGCGGAGACTCGTGCTTCCTACGTCGCCCAGGGACATTTGAACGATCTCGTGCGCGACCTGTCGATAAATGGTGCCAAGATTGAAACTCAAGTACTTGTCGGTCATGTCAAAGAGACGTTGATTCAGACTGCCGAGGGATGGCAAGCCGATCTGGTTGTCGTGGGCTCTCACGGAAAGCAGCAAATGGATTTGCTGCGACTCGGTAGTGTTTCCCAATCTTTGTTGCATCACGCTCCCTGCCCGGTTTTGATCGCCAAGCGAAAACCGCCCAGCGCCCCAAGAAATCCCAACGAATTCAATGTGCTTGTGCCTGTAGATCAATCAGAGTATTCCGAAGCAGCTCTTGAATGGGTGCTAAATCAGCAGTGGAGGCAGAAGGTCAATGTTGAATTATTGACGGTGCTACCGTCGATCGACGAGCACTACACTTCAGAATCGGATCCTGACATAGCTGCATTGATACTATCTGAATACAACCAATACAAATCTGAAAACTTGAATATTCTCCGAGGTTGGGCCACTCGGATCCACCAACAGATTTCCGGTAGCACGGTCAAATGCGACGTGCTTCAAGGCGACGCGCGCGAAGTGATACTGGCGGCCGAAAAGCGCTGGCCGGCTGACCTGATCATCATGGGTTCGCACGGACGAAGCGGCTTGAGCCGATTTCTCCTTGGCAGTATCTCGCAAGCTGTCTCGTTGTATTGCCAGTCTTCAGTTGAAATTGTTCGTCGCATTGTCGCCGAGCCCGAGACCGATCCTGAAATCAATTTTCCTCGGGAAGAAAGAGAGGAACAGGATCGTATCCCCCATGCGATTTGGTAGGCATACATCGATTTGATCTCGCACGGCGCATCTTCGCTTCGGAAAAAGCGGTATATGCTTTTGGAGCCAGGCGTATATCTAACCGTGGTCTGAACTTTCGCTTCGAATGATCGAGCGCTTGTTAATCATATTGCTAATTCCAGAATCGCTCACTTTGCCATTCTCCGATGATGCCATGATGTGCTGATTAAATACTCAATGGGGGACTTGAACGTATTCCAAAATCGGTTACTCTAAATACATCAACGGTGAGTGCTTACGAAACAAGTTAAGCGCTTCGAGCCGAGGGGCTTTGCGGAAACGACAGGTCTGCGCCGACCAGAAACCGTAGCAAGCAGCCCGATGTATGTGAAGGACTGACTGAAGCATACATAGATA
>CAJCHQ010000600.1 GCA_903970295.1 Bryobacterales bacterium | reverse complement strand
TCAATTGAAATTTGCTGATGGCATATGCGGAATATATTGAAAATTTCCGGTCTGTATATTTGTCGGTCCGTCTATGGGAGTGTCGCCCAGGTACATTAGGCTCCGGCCGCTTCGCCCGGAATCCTCGCAGCGCGGTCGATTTAGGCACTAAAGATTTAACGACAAAAATCTCATTCGCGGGCGTTGAGCGCCTCGGCGCTCGATGCGCGAGATTTCTGACAGTTTTTTCTCAACGTCAGAAAATTGGACAAACAAAAAGACCAGCGCGTAACGCTGGTCTCAAAGGTTGATCGAATTCGGAAACTCAAACGAGTTCCCTGGTGCCATGCGCTGTAGTGCTGCTGCGGCGTGTGCGGCGGCGGCTCACCGGTGCGCGGTGACCTTCGGTCTTACCTTCAAGTATGCGGCGATTTTGAATGAAGCGTTCTGTTGCTTCTTCCGTCTCAAGTTTGACCATAGCTTGGCGGAACCAGAGTTGCAGCGCTGAACGCTCGTCTTTAGTCAATGTTTCAATCATGCTCGGCTATCCTCATTGGTGATTTGACTTGATCAAGCTGACTCTGGGAGTTCGCATCACTCTGCCGGAGCAAGCATCAGTCTGTAGTGGAGCGGTGTTACATATAAGTTGCTGCCTGGCACACAACTTTTGAACCCGCCATCTTGGCACCACTGGTAGTTGCCACTACTGGCGACGCCGATGCCGGTATTGTATGTGCATCCCAAGTGGGTGCGCCACTTGACACAGAGAAAAAATAATAATTCCTGCCTCATTTGTTGCAAAGCGTCTTGAGGACACGATTTCGAGCACATTAACGGATGCTACGAATTCGACATCATTGGAGCGATCTCATATTGTCAACGTTTGCATGCCAGACTTTCTAAAGATGAGGCAGATCTGTCGACTATGTCGTTTTGTGATCAAACAATATGATTTTGCGTCGATTTCGGCAGTGTCGAGGGCCCTTTGAGATAGTGAGACGCAGGTAGGGCGGCTGTTCTCACCAGCGTTAGCATGCTATTCTTGGGCTGGGGGCTAGTTTGATGTGAGGAACGTCCGGATTTGCTAATCAAGCTTAACCGCCGAAATGCCCATGGGCAGCAGATTTCTGAGTTCGCTGCAGCTTTCGCTTTATTGTTCATCTTCTTTTTCATTCCACTTTTCGATTTGGGTGTGATGCCGATTCGCTGGATTCTTTCTCAGGAAATAGTTCAGACTTATGCCCGCCAACTGTCATTGTGCGAGACATTCAGTCAGGCTCTGGCTAAATTGCAAGCCGACCCCTCGCTGGAAACAAAATTGTCCAGGCTTGGCGGGGTGACACCAAAAAACATCCGCTGCCGATTGGTCGCTTCGACTGTGCGAGACAATCCGCCCAAACATCTTTATATAGACAAGCCCAAAAATATACCGGCCGAGTGGTTACCTAATGGCAGAAACGCACCGATCGATTACGTCGTCGAAGTGCAAGCTGATGTGGAATTATCGCCTCTGTTTCTGGTCAATCTACCGGCACCCAAAGATGCCAACGAAGATAAAAAGCCCAAGAAAATTCCGGGGTTGAATGGGCCGCTGCCGCTGACTATCAATGCTACGGCGAATTGGGAGAACCTCGGACGCGATCCGGTGACCAAGAGTTTTTTCATCGCTGAGTGAAATGACCCAAATTTGACCGGATTAGGACTTACAGTCCAACTCAAGCCGGAAGATGGCGAAGAGCGTTCTAACATACCCTGAGGATGATCAACCATGACTGACAAAAAGGCTCAGTTAATATCTCAAGTAGAAAATTTGCTCGATCAACATCCTGATCTTAATAAGGGTGCTAGCCAAAAAATGTTAGCCGAAGTGCAGAGTCTGGCAAAAACAGATCCAGTCAATGTGCACGAGTTCCCGCTCCGTGGCAATCTGAATTTTCTTGTTCGTGGCAATGTCGAGGGTAGCTCCCAGGGATATGTATCCATTAATTTTGACAAAGCAGGCGACATATATAGCGCGTCGTCAAGCCCATTGACGCCATACGACGGCGTTGATAAATCTGTTTCGTATGACGTCACAACCGGTAAAGCGACAATGCAACAATTCATCAAACAGGGATCTGTGCCAGACGATTCGATCATGGATATTCTTGCTCATCCGAATATAAGCAATTATCGACCGGCCACGATCAATCATGTGCTCCACTTTGACCAACAAGGCAAAGTAATTGAAGAAGACACTTCATACGAAAACAAGAATAATACGGCGACAATAACAAATAGAAACTACAACTGGCAGCAAATAATCATGGATCAATTAAAGAAACTTTGATCTTAAAAACTAACTGGGCGCTTGCTGGGCATCTTCCTCATAAGTTGTTTGAATATCGGCCAGAAGGGCCAGGCACCACCTGGTCATAATCCAGGCACCTGGCAATGCTAATAGTGGAAACCAGGTCCCAAAGCACATCGCTAGCGCTCCACAGGCGCCTAAGATTAATAGATACGCCCGGCCTAAGTCTTGGCGCATTACCATGCCGTTGAATGAGACTGAATTGACGACGAGGCGCGTCAGTGTGAGAAGGCAAAATGCTAACAGCGCCAATCCAAAGTCGCGGTAAAAATCCACCATTAGCTCGTTTCCCGCTACAGTGCCCATGCCAATGCGCTCACATAGCGCAGTCGAAGCGATGTATAGGAAGAGAAATATGTAACCGCCACAAGTGAATGTCCATTCTGGATCTTTAAGCAATTGTCGCCAATTACGTTTTGCGTCGTCGAGGTCGGCTAGGTTAAAACCAAGCTGCAAGCCAATGTAGGCGGCTACCACTAAGCATCCCAATAGAGCAGATTTCTCTTGCCACTCAAGACCATAAGCGAAGACAGATTGCAGTGACTGGAAAGTGAGTTCACTTGTTTTTCCAGCCAGTAAGTCTTGCCAGTGGAAGCGCGGATTGGCCTGTCCCCATTTGAGTACGATAACAGGCACTACCAAAGCCACAGCGCAAGCCAATGCCTGCGTCAGGCAGCCTTTGATCGCGCGGACAGAATTACTGGTCAAGACGGTTTGGTTTGGCTATGAGGCAGCTGTTGTGCCGAGGGTCTTCAAGCTATACCTTACCAAGATCTCGACATCGTTTTCGATTTCATTTTCCTGGGCCTTTTTCAGGGCCTGATTGATTTCAGTCGGTGTATATCCGAGACCTTCCAATATAGAACGCACTTCTTCGGCGGCCACTCCCCAGGCTGAAGTCACTGGCTCCGCCGCAATTCCTCTCTGCGCTTGCCAGTCTTCAACTTTTGTTTTCAACTCGAGGATAATGCGCTGCGCGACTTTAGCGCCGACACCGGGCGCCTGGCTGATCATTTTTTGATCTTCAGACAGAATGGCTTCCGCCAATTGCGTCGGTCCCAGGGTTCCGACAAGAGCCAGAGCTAGTTTCGGACCGATGCCGGTGACAGACTGGAGGAGCCCGAACATCTGACGCTCATCCTGGCTGGCGAAACCAAATATATTCCACTCGGTCTCGCGAATTACAAGAGCCGTGTGAACTGTAGCCGTTTCGCCCGGTTGACCGAGCATGGTCAAAGTGCGTCGGGAGACAGACAGCTCGAAACCGATCTCACCAACCTCCAGTACGAGCCGGTCGGCTGGTCCCCCAGTTATCTCTTTCGAGTGAATCTTGCCGCGAAGGTGGGAGATCATTTAGTTTTAGTTTGCAGGTCGACGGAATGGAAATCGGGGCGAGAGGATTTGAACCTCCGGCCTTCCGCACCCGAAACGGACACGCTACCAAGCTGCGCTACGCCCCGATGGGGAGATCTTAGCACGGAGGAGGGCGGGCAGGGCAAGGAGATGAAGGCGTCTATTTACGGGGGCGGGCGGCAGAGTTGGATGCCAAATAGGTCAGGCTATTCGGCTTTTAATGTGACGT
Organism: Bryobacterales bacterium; assembly: GCA_903970295.1. Next base: position 486 of record CAJCHQ010000600.1, on the reverse strand, counting down.
TGCCACCGGAGAGGTGCCCCTGGGAAAGGGCGGCCCGGGCGTGGGAAAGTAGTATTTTCCCTTCATCGTCCATCTGTTTGCTGTACTCGCATATGCCCAGGCTGACCGTGACATTGAATTCCAGATCGGTAGTGGCAAAATTCGTCTGGCTGATTCTGTTTCTCAAGCGCTCGGCAACTTCGATCGCGCCTTGCACGTTAGTGGCAGTCAGTACTACTATGAACTCGAATTGGCCGGTTCGGACAATGATGTCCGAGTCGCGCATCTGGGCATCGAGCAAAGAAGCTAATTGCGCTACGACCTGATCGGCGGATTTCTGTCCGATCGACTTGACTAATTCACGATGACGGTCGATCTCAAGTATCACCACGCTTAGTGGCACGTTATATCGCTTGGATTGTCTCAAGCCGCTTTTGAGAAATTCGTCGAGATAGCGCGGCGTTTTTAATTTTGTTAAAGGATCCGTGAGGCTGAGCTCATTGATTT
>CAJCHQ010000599.1 GCA_903970295.1 Bryobacterales bacterium | reverse complement strand
AAAATAACAACCATGCCAAAACTTTCCTGCACAAAATTCCTTGTTCTAACATTTATGCTGATTAGCAACGCTGATCCGTCAGCGTATGCACAAGATCTCAGTCAGGTGTCGGCCAAGCTTGCCGACAAGCTGTACCAACTGTGTGTTGCCAAAGAAAATGCATTGAAAGTGCAACTGGAACAAAAAAACAAGGCAAAAGCGCCAATTCCCGAAAGAGCTGCATTATATAAGAAGTTAGCGATAATCGAGGAATTGCTTGACCAGAACGCCGAAGCGGTCGCTACTGGGAAAGCTGAGCGTGCAATGCTTGAGGCATCCGGAGAGGATAAGGCGGAGCTTGCGCGCATCATGATGGAAGAAGCGAGTCCGCAGCACGGACCTGCTTCACGTGCTGACGAAGCTGAAATGCACCAACAGTTGCTTAAGGTATTGAAGATTGTAGAAAGCGACCCAGTTGCAAAGGTAGCTGTGTTGTCGAACTGGGTTGCTCTGTCGCCCTGGGACACAGACAAGCGAAATGACTTGAAAGCCGCTCTCAAGGAATGTACCGCCAGCGATCATGAGAGCTTACGCGTTCGCGCTTCGGGGCACATGCTGGCATCTGGTTATCTGATGACGAGAAATGCCGTGTATGAAGATCCGAAATCGCATGATGATTTGGAGCGAGCTTTTGAACTATTCCAGCAAGCCAAGGACCCTTCTGGAATGATGGAAACTCTCTCGCTCTTGTACCTCAAAGGCGAGGCCGCAAGTGCGGCAGCGCCAGGTGCATCGAAAGAAACGCGATCGCAAGCTGTTTCTGCATTATTAAAAGTTCTAGATGCACTTGATGCAACGATCCAACAGCCAGAATCCAGATTGATGGCCGTCGGGAATGGAATTAGAAATCCAATTATCGACTTTGCGGTGAGAAGTGATCCGAGTGACGCCAAGAAAGTGGTGACACGATGGATGCAGGTGCTTGCAAAGGTGCCACCAAGTCCCTTGGAAATGTTTGAGGATAGTCAGTTAGAGATGGCTTACGCTAGTTTGCTCATGGGTGGCATTGATGCCCAGCTGCACGATTTCAGCGGCGCCCGAGCCTCATTCGCCCGCGGGGCAACCCAGTTTGATGCTATGCGGATGGCTGTAGAAAAACCTCTGAATGTCGCCCAATACGAAAAGGATTCCATTGCTGATCTGGGATTATGGCTGGAAATTCCAAGCTATTTGAGGTCGCGTGGACTTCCCTTTGACTCTCGCGGCGGTCAGCGTAGCAGCCACTTCGAATATGTGAAGATGATGCAGGAGTCGAGGGTAAGCGCAGCGGCCAGTAACGCCTTTGCTTGCAGAGTTGGCAGTGCGGCTGTTGACTGCCTCCAACACCAGTACAAACAGGCTGATGGTGAGGTAGGTGCCCTCAAGTCGCAGGTGCAAAAGAACACAATGATGTTGGGGTTGGGAGTTCGTCCTGAGACTTTGCTTGCCGGGCTCGAATCGATGATTGCTAGCGGTTACGAGCAAGCTGGTAACGTGCAAGATGCGGCGGCAAGGTTTCGTGATGCGTGGGGGCTTTTCTCCAAAATGCGCATGCCAAACCGAGACGCCGACGAAATTGCTTTTAGAACAGGACCGCCAACTCCTTATTGGCCTCCAATGTCACTGCCATCGTCGATGATGGAGAAAAATGATCCTGGCGACATAATCACGAAAGTACTGCCGACTGAAGGTGATACTGCCATCAAATACAGTGCTTTCCTCTCAAAGCATACGAATCTTCCTGAGTCCAAGACTATGCTCAGTGGGTTACAGAAACTTGCTGAGGATGAAACCAAGCGCAAAGCCGCCAGGCAGAAAGCGGAGAAGCTTTACTCCCTCAATAGACAAGAAGTTGTGATTGCCACGAAACTCGAGACTGATCCCGCCGGGGCGCTGAAGGATTTGCGTTCTGTCATCGACCAACGTAAAGCTCTGGGAACAGACCAGTATTATCTTGTTCTGTCATTGAACGAGCTTGGCCGTCAATTGACAATGCGAGGTTCAGTTACGGAAGCAATCGCTCCACTGAAGGAGGCAGTTGAATTGTGTTCCGCATTAAAAGAAGAATCATTGATCGCACAGCCGTCTCTCAATCTCGCTGTCGCAGATCTATACTCGGGAGAATATGCCGCAGCAACCGAACTCGCACAAAAGGCACTGGAGGCGAGTAAACATGACCGATACAATCTAGATTCGGATGCCGAAACCAAAATCGTTTTGGCAAAATGCAAATTGGAGAGCAACGATCTCAACGGCTGCGAGAATATCCTCGGTGAAATCGCTCTGAAATGGGGGCTGGCGGAAAAAGCGTCTTCTGATCTACGACCGACTGAGCCGTCCGAAGGTGCGTCCAAAGGTCAGCTTTCTGATTTGCGGCGTGCTCAAATTTTGCTCGGACTAGCAGAAGTGTCTCTTGCCGAGAAGAAATCCTCGCAAGCCGGATTATTCGCCGATGCTGCACAAAAGTATCGCAAGAAATGCACGGAGACTTCGGGCTTAGGATTAGCTCTTTATAACTTGCGTTTGAGTATTGTGCACGCCGAGTGCCTCGGCCAGTCTGGTGACTTGGATGGTGCCCGGAAGATGCTGGATACAGCTGTTGCAGACGCAAAGCCGTTGTTTAGTACGATGCATCCGCTGTTTGCTCAGGCTTATCTTGCAAAACGGAAATTTGATGCAGGCGATGCAAGCGCTTCCCGCGCTGATTACGAGGATGCGGCCAAGATATTAGCTGAGACAGTCGGTGAGGACGCGCCGGCGACAAAGAAAGTGCGGTCATATATTTCCGGCGCCACGCCATGATTAAGTCCGCGCGTGCGATGTCATCGTTCAGTACCCGAGCGCAGAAACTCCTTTTGGCGGCGACGTTGTCTGTTGCATCGACTTTCTTATTCTTCACCGAACCAGTGATTGCCTCTACCGATAGCGATTCGAGTTTTGATGTCGATCGCTTGTCGGCCGACGAGATCTGGGAAAGCCAAATTCAATGGCTGAAAGACGGTGGGTGGGAAAGGGGTGTCTATGCTCTCAAGGATGGGAAGTGGATTGAAGAGAGTAAAGTCAAGAAAGGCGATGGGCAAAAAAGTAAGCCTAAGGAACCTAGAACCAACGACCTCAAAGGCTGGATCGGCCTCGGCTATGATGCGGATGCAAGCGGTGAAAAAGTCCAGGCCGAAAAAATTTGGTCTGAGGCGCTAACTAAAATAGACAATCAGAGTTACACATTAACCAAGGCGGATATTAGTGAACAACGACTGAGCTGGCTTTTGAGCAGCCTCGGACGAGAGTATTTTATGGACGGCCGCTACGCGGATGCGAAGCCCCTTCTGGAGCGGATGGTCAAGCTGCAGCGAAGTTATGAAGATAATCCATATGAATGTCTCGAATTGGCGACTGCTTATAAAAGACTTGGACAAATAGAAAATGCGCAGAAGCTGTATCAAACGCTCGTAGACAAATTCGAGAATTACATTTTCACAACCAAAGCGCTGATCGGCTATGGGCAGCTTTGTGAGAGCCAGAAGCAATATGCCCGGGCAGAGGAGTTATTGAAAAAGGCAGTCTCTCTGTCCACCCGGTATTTTCAGGAAGGTGAATGCGAGGATGCCTACATTGCCTTGGCCCAACTTTATTGCAAGCAGGGATTGAATGACGCTGTTAAGCAAGTTCTTGATGAGGCTATTAAGGGGATAGAGGGGAGCTACGTCCACGACGACTCGCAAACTCACTATCGCGCGCCTAAGTGCCTGATCGCCTTTGCGCATTGTTTCGAGGAACAGGGCAACATGAAGCAGGCGGAGCATTATATAAAGCTATCTATGTACGGCTACCATTTCTTGCCACGTGCCTGCACACAGTATGCTGCGCTGATGGAGAAAGAGGGCAAGCCTTCCGATAGGGGGTTGTGGCTCAAGCGCGCACAAGAGGCACAAGCTGTTGATTGGAGGGCCTCTGACCATGAGTGTGAATGAGCTGAGTCGATTTAGGACTGATGATGTTCGACGACGCCACACGAGTTATTGCGCGTCTTGCTATCCATCTCCTGCAATTATCCTGGCAGCCGTAAATTGCGAGATGACTATCGGATAACCCTCAATCATGCGGCTTGCCGAAGCGCGAGCGATTTGAGCACCGGCAGAACGATGTTCTCAGAGCCCGTGTCGCTCCTGTATCGCAAATGTCCTTACGACCATCCTACTAATATGTTGTTTTTGCGGAATCGCCGTGACACCTTCACTCAGTATCGCCAACAACATGCTCCTTATCAGCGTTCGCTAGCTCAGCCAGTTTCTTTTTAACCACATCAGTGGTTTTAGGAAAGTATGGCTCAACCCCAGGAGTGTTTGGCGATAGACCGAGAGTGTTGGCATAAATTTGTGCGAACGTCTCCCTCTGGGCATTTTCGATACTTCCGAATCGGCCCTCTGGCAAAAAGTAGTTCATTGAACTACGCGCACATGGGGGCATCGATTTCAGATCTTGTTGATACGCGGAAGAGAATTCGGCAGATTGCGAAAAATCATAGAGTGCGTGGTCCAATGCGTGGCCCACTTCATGTGCTACGGTTGCGGTAATCTCGTTATTCTTAACCCAGGTATGACCGACCTTTTCCATTTTGCCGATGACTACCTCATTGCTTGTCGGCTGGAAATATCCGCCGGCGTTGTCCGTGGTGCCACCATCGGCATAAATTACTCGCTTGGCATTGGCCGGGTCAGCGTCGCTCGATTTGCGAAAAGTGGCTATTTCGATACCCTCTCTGTCATTGGGGCCGAAAACACCGGCGCTGGGACCTATATTGCCCCCATTGTCATCAATCTGTGAGGGTGGATGCAAAGCAAAATCACCGGATGCATCTAAAATACGGCGGTCTGCAGCTGGAATAGTTTGCTCGTACGCTTCTCCTACTTCTTTCGCGAACTGAGCATCACCAGTCCCGATATTGATAGTGCGCACCTGGTCGAAATTGTCATCAGGGCCTGGTCCAAAGTGGTGTTCTATATAGCCACCATTGGCAGTGCGAAAATGGCAATATGTTTTGTGATCGGCACGCGTAACGAAAAAATTTCCGTTAGCATAATTCATTTTATCGGGCGCCGTTGAAAGTCGGCAGGAGGTTGCAAATGTAAGAGTTGCACGTTGAAGGAATAGCGAACCACAACGACCCCGAGTCATGCGTGTCCCCGTACCGCGAGGTACGCACGAAGCGTTGACAGGGGCACATGCGGGCAGTGTATTGAGCCTCGAAAAATTAGTCTGGAACGCCGACGCAGTGATAATGTGCGGAAGGCAACATCGACAGCAGCGCTTTCGCGAGCTGGTGTTGAGATCCACGTGGTCTGAGACCACTAGCACGCATGGAAACCTTCTGAACGGAAAACGGGAGATCCCATACTTGACCAGGCACGGCATGTCTGGCCCGCACCGAAAACCTGCCAACGGAGTACACCGGTGATGAACGAGTATGGGAAGTCAGACAGGTCCGTAGTACCGAAGAAGCAGCCGAACAAGGGCGATGCTGAGGCACCGCTGGCGGAGGCAGTGGAGGGAAGGGACTTGACCGGAGGGAATGCGCCACAGCCCAACACGCGCCGGACACAGAGCCGGGAAAGTGTGCAAAACAAGCTGGAGGCGATACGCAAAGCAGCAAAGAACGATAGGAAGATGCGGTTCACCGCGCTCCTGCACCATGTCTACGATGTTGAAGCCCTTTGGGCGGCATATCTTGATATCAATCGGGATGCCGCTCCAGGAGTGGATAAAGAGACATGGGAGCACTACGGAGAAAATCTGGAACCCAACTTGAGGGAACTCTCCGAAAGGCTCAAACGTGGAGCGTACCGAGCGAAACCGGTAAAACGCGCGTACATCGAAAAAGCAGATGGGCGGCAACGTCCACTGGGTGTGCCAGCACTTGAAGACAAGATCGTCCAAAAGGCGCTTGTTCGTGTGCTGAACGCGATTTACGAAACGGATTTCCTCGGGTTCTCGTATGGATTCCGACCAGGACGCAATCCGCACAATGCGCTAGATGCCCTGTACGTCGGACTCCAGACAAGAAAAGTGAGCTGGGTGCTCGATGCAGACATTCGTGGTTTCTTCGATGCCATAAATCACGAATGGCTAATCAAATTCATCGAGCATCGGATCGCCGACAAGCGCGTTGTGCGGCTCATCCAAAAGTGGTTGATCGCCGGCGTGCTTGAAGATGGAAGGATAACACAGAGCGAGGTAGGCACCGTCCAGGGTGGCAGTATAAGTCCGCTGCTGGCGAACATCTACCTACACTACGTGTTTGACCTTTGGACGCAGCAATGGAGAAAGCGCGGAACCCGCGGCGAAATACTCGTCGTGCGTTACGCGGACGACTGTGTGCCATGAACGCAGGAGGTGCGACATGTAAGTAGAATACATCACACCAAATGCGGTGCTGTACAAGTGATGGAGGAAGGCCCTCCGAAGCCGCCTTACAGGAGGAGGCTTCAAACCACCGCAAGCTGCGCTGGTCAAAGCCAGGGTGGTGAACGTTGCGGAAAAGGCGCGAACAATTGCGTCAGGTGAGGTCAAGAAGGTGAATGAGAATGAACCGCTGATGAAGTGTCGAAAGCGTAGCAATGACATCGAAACCGAGAGGGAGTCGTTAACTCGGGATGAGTCTGGGAGCAACCTGTTTACTGCCCAGGCGGTGTCCGGCATGAAGGCGGCACGAGCTTGACTGAGGCTCTTGTACGGAACATGGGAACCTAACGTCCAGACGTTGCAATCAACCAAAGCATCGGACAAAGCAAGCGCGGAATGAAGTACGTAGGCAGCGGATTGCAAGCGGGAAAAGTTCAAGCAGCAGATCTGTGAGAACGAAAGTACCGGCGCCGGACGAAGGGGCGGAGCATCCCGTATGAGCGATGAAGCCTGGTAACGCGGGCGGAGCAAAGGGGATGCGTTGCTCAGTATTATTCAAAGGTCAATCCAAGAGGAGATGAGCCAGTGGATAAAACAAAGCCATTTGATATTTCAAAATGGGTCGTGTACGACGCCTATCTCCGAGTGAAAGCGAATCAAGGGGCGGCTGGGGTGGACGAGGAGTCGATAGAAGATTTCGAAAAGAATCTGAAAAGGAATCTCTACAAAATCTGGAATCGAATGTCATCGGGCACCTACTTTCCGCCGCCGGTGCGGAGTGTGGAAATACCGAAAGATGACGGAAAAGGCGGTATCAGAAGACTGGGTGTGCCCACTGTCTCTGACCGCATAGCGCAGACGGTAGTAAAGCTGTATCTGGAGCCAGAGGTGGAACCCCTGTTCCATCCTGACTCATACGGATACAGACCGAAGAAGTCTGCACTAGACGCAGTGGCGAAAGCAAGAGAGAGATGTTGGAAGAATGATTGGGTTTTAGAACTCGACATCGTCGCATTTTTCGACAGGCTTGATCACAGTCTCGTCATGGAAGCGGTAAGGAAGCACACAAGCTGCAAATGGATACTTCTCTACATCGAGCGCTGGTTAAAGGCGCCGCTGCAGGAGAAAGACGGTACGCTAGTGGAACGAAATTGCGGAAGCCCACAGGGCTCAGTGATTTCGCCATTAATAAGCAACATTTTCATGCACCACGTGTTTGACATGTGGCTGCAGGAAGATGTCCAAAATATTCCATTTGAAAGATACGCCGATGATGCGATTGCACATTGCCGAACGGAGAAGCAAGCAAGGTATATTCGAGATATGATTGCCAAAAGGCTGGCGCAATTTGGATTGGAGTTACATCCAGACAAAACGCGCATCGTCTACTGCAAGGATGCCGATCGGCGAGGCTCATATGAGCACGAGCAGTTTGACTTCCTTGGATTTTTGTTCAGACCACGCCTGTCTAAGAACAGGCATGGGAAGCACTTTGTGAACTTTACTCCAGCGGTAAGTGAGAAAGCCAGGAAAGCAATGAGTCGCGAGATACGGAGCTGGAACATCCAATTACGCAGTGACAAAAGCATTGGAGACTTAGCACTGATGTTTAACAAAGTAGTGCAGGGATGGATTAACTACTATGGACGATTCTACAAGTCCAGACTGTATCCCATTCTGAGGCATCTTAATCATGACTTGGTAATCTGGGCACGGAAGAAATACAAACGGCTGCGCGCTGGCAACCGCCGAGCGAAGAATTGGATTGCGCGAATCGCGCAAAGAGAACCAAATCTATTCGCTCATTGGCGGTTCGGTGTGAAACCGGATGGCTGGGCAATGGGAGCCGGATGAGTCGAGAGGTTCAAGTCCGGTTCTGCGAGAGGCTGGGGCTGAAATGCCCCGGTCTACTCACCTCATCGTGACGTTCCAGTACAAGAGCGACGCTGATCGGTATCTGCGGGAACTCAAGGACAGACTCCAGAAATTCAATCTTGAGCTGCATCCTGACAAAACGCGCCTGATTGAATTTGGACGATTCGCAATCGACAACTACAAGAAGCGCGGCGCGGGTAAGCCAGAAACGTTCAATTTCCTGGGCTTTACGCATATCTGCGGAGCCAAGAGAAGTGGCACATTTGTGGTCCTTCGCCAGACCGATAAGAAAAGAATGCACGCTAAGCTAACCGAGCTGAAGCTTGAGATGCAAAAGCGAAAGCACTTTCCGCTCTTGCACCAGTGTCGGTGGCTCCGGGCGGTAGTCATCGGGTACTTCAACTACTACGGAGTACCCACAAATTTGCGGGCACTGAATACGTTTCGCTTTCGGCTGATAGGATTCTGGATGAAAGCGCTTCGCGACCGAAGCCAGAATGACCACTTTAGCTGGGAACGGATGTACGAAGTATCAGGTAAATGGCTGCCGTGGGGACATATCACACAGCCCTATCCACTATTGCGTTTTGGCGTCAAAACCTGAGGTAGGAGCCGGATGCGGGAAAGCTGCAAGTCCGGATCTGTGCGGGGTGGGTAGGGGCAACCCTACTCCCTACCGCGATGTAGTTCTGCGCAGCCGTTTTTCCCCAACTATGCTCACGGACATTGCCGTCTTTGTCCGTTTGGGTTATTGAACCGCTGCCATCGGCGCTCTCTATTTTAATGGTGTCGTCATAGACTGACAGCGTGTAATTATCTTTGGGTGACGGTCCCCAGTTTTTCGTAACAATCGTGCCGTCTCCCGCTTTATACGTGGTGGAGCTCGTTCCGCTTTCTCGCGGCATGTAAAAGCCTCCATCAGCGGGTGGGGGCGTTTGACCGGCGCAATCGTCTCCGGCGGTCGCTCCGACGGAAAAAGCTTTGCTGGGGGGAATATTCTCAATTGGCGATCCGGTGGCATTATCGACCTTATCTCCTGTGCCAGAGCTGCTGTGCATTGCCACACTTTCTAGTTTGCTAAGAAAACTTTTGATCACCTGCGCAGAGTCGTCTGTTTCAGCAGCTCCTCGCGCGTCGTCAGTGATAGTTGGTGTGCCAAAAATTGTATGCAGGCTTTCCTGATTTGCATAAGAAGGTAGTTTGCCGCCACTGCTACGGAACTGATCTATTTCTGCCTTTGCCGGAGCAAGTTGGTCAGCCGCCGGCGTAACCTGCGTTCTGTCAGTTGTTTCGCGAGAGTGAAAATAACCGATCCAGAGCCCATGCAGAGCATTATTCCTTATTAAGCGGAGTCGCGAATACACGAATTTCCACACTGTAGCTGTAATCTCATCCTAAAACGTTGCAAATTCGTGTAAATGTCCCAGCAGGGCGGGTTGTCCGCTCGATGAGCGGTGTACTATTGAGGAATGCTTATTGAAGAGATTGAAATTGCAGGTTACCGTTCGATCAAAGACATTCGCATTCAGCTAGCGAATGTAACTGTTTTAGTTGGTGCCAACGGCAGCGGCAAAAGCAATTTTTACCAGGCTTTGCAGCTTGTCGCTGCCTGTGCGCACGGAAGGTTCGCCAGGCAGATTATGCAGGAGGGTGGGACAAATTCGGTATTATGGGCTGGTCCACTGAAGAAAATTGACGAGCCGAGATTCAGCTTCGTCATCCGCTTCGATGATCTCGTTTATGAACTGGAGTGCGGCAGAATCCCATATAGCGATCGCCTGGGTGACGGTCGTTACGGACAAGGGTTGCTCTATTTTCAGAACGATCCCGATATCAAATTGGAAGCGGTTCGCTTTAAAGATGGCAAAAAAGCGATTACTCTTCTCGAGCGAAAGCGCGGTTCGATAATGGCGCGGAACCTCGAAGGTGTGATGGTTCAATATCCAGGCACAATCCCCCAAAGTGAATCAGTTTTGTCTGCGCTGCGTGAGCCGCACAAATTTCCTGAACTATCAGTGCTAAGAACCGAATTGAGCGATTGGCGCTTCTACCATGAGTTTCGCACGGATATTCGTTCGCCCCTTCGGCAACCGCAAGTCGCTACGTTAACGACAGTCATGAGTAATGATGCAAGCGATCTCGCTGCAGCCCTAGCGACCATCGAAGCTATTGGAGATAAAGATGTATTGAGAAGCTGTGTGAGTGCCGCGTTCCCAGACTGTGAATTGTCTATCGATCTTGAAGATGAAGAACTTTGTATGTATATGTCGGTGCCCAACGTTCATCGCCCGATTAGCGCACGCGAATTCTCAGACGGTACTTTGCAGTACTTGTGTCTGCTCGGAGCGCTTTTGACACCGCGTCCGGGTTCGCTCGTTGTACTTAATGAACCGGAAACAAGTATTCACGTGGATTTATTTCCATCGCTTGCTGAATTGATTCGCACTGCTTCTGCACATACTCAAATACTGGTTACGACTCATTCTAAAGACTTGTCCAATTTAGTTCAAAAACGCGTGAGAAACCATTCAGTTATTCAATTGCAAAAAATCGATGGTGCTACGCAGCTGCAAGCATCTAATTAATTAAGGCGTCAAGTTTTCGAAGGAAACAAGCTTTTGGCACTAACAGACTTCCAAATCAAGAATTATCGCTCCGTCCGCAATGCATGGCTGAAGCTGCCGCGGATAACGGTAATTGTCGGTGCCAATGGTTCAGGCAAAAGCAATCTGTACAGAGCACTGCATCTTGTAAGCTCGGCAGCGTCTGGACAGCTAGCTCGCAGCATAGCCGAAGAAGGCGGTATGAGTTCGATCACTTGGTCTGGTGATTATGGTCTGGTGATTATGGTCTGCACGATGATTTTAGAGTAGACCTGTCCGTTAAGTTCAGCGACCTGCAATATGATTTGTCACTCGGCAGGATGGGGGAAACCTACAAAATATTTGCGGGTGACCTTCAGGTCAAGCGAGAAAAAGTCTACACGCTAAAAAACGGCGTCCGATCTCGCATTCTAAATCGAGGTATCGCAGCCGTCGAAGCCCGAGATGCAAGTGGCGCCACGACTGACTACACCTTGCGCGTGGCCGGCAATGAATCAGTATTAACAGGGTTGAGAGAACCGCACAAATATCCAGGACTTTCAAGATTGAGGCAAGAACTTCTTGGATGGCGGTTCTATGACCACTTCCGCACCGATAAAGATTCTCCCTTGCGAAAACCACAATTTCCGGTGGCGACCCCGATTATGGCTCACGACGGCAGCGATCTGATACCAGCGATTGCTACCATCCAACAGTGGGGAGATTGGAATGGATTCGAGCAACGTCTCGATGAAGCGTTTCCTGGCGCTGAATTGCAAATCACCCAGACTAATGCGGGTTTGCGCATGGGAATACTTTTTCCGGGACTGGAAAGACCGCTCGATGCTTCTGAGTTGTCTGACGGCACTCTGCAATATTTGTGTTTGCTCTGTGCCTTTTTCAGTGTGGCGGCGCCGACACTGCTGGTGATGAACGAGCCTGAAACAAGTATTCATCCTGATCTCTTCGAGCCTCTGGCTCGGCTGGTGGTAAGTGCGTCC
>CAJCHQ010000598.1 GCA_903970295.1 Bryobacterales bacterium | reverse complement strand
TTGGGTTCTGCCGCGCTGCCAACCATTCTTTATCTTGCAAAAATCGAAAACCTCAAAAAGAGCGGGGACGGTGAATCTAATAATGTAACGCTCCAACCAATCTATTGGTTTCATCCGCTCCATTAAGCCTTGCTCAAAGTCAGAAAAACTCGCATTCTTCTGACGGAGGCGAGAATTATTCTGCCCCCGATGGCAAGAAACTCAAACGATATCGGTTGACCTCCAGGAAAATTTGTCAGCCACCCGAAAAAGCCCTGGTGTCAGAAAAAACCCATCACGCTACAATCCTCCTAACAATCTCGTTGTCACAGTGATACCTGTGACAAGCACTGGCTACGATCTGGTCCTCAAATTCGGAGAAAATCATGCGCAACAAGTTAATCAACGCTCTATGTATGACCGGGCTTTGTCTGACCGGGGTTTTCGCCACCCTGGCGGCAAACGCGGCCAATCCGATTCCAGACGCCGCGCGCCAGGCAATTGATAAAAGCAATTGGAAAGGTGCCATCCCGGTCCTCGAAACGTATCTGGCCACGGATCCTGAGAGCGCAGAAGGACACTACCTTCTAGGCGAATCGCTGGCGAAAACGAAAAAATACGCAGCCGCCAAACCGGAGTTGAGAAAAGCGCTGAGATTAGGCGCTGGTGGAGAATTTACCCTGGCGGCGAACCAGCTGCTTTTGGAGTTGCCAAAAGAAGTAGTGGCGCCCAAAGCCAAAATCGGCGCCGCCCGCATCAAAGGTAGGCGAGTGGCGGCGGCGGGCATCGCTCATCCGCGCATCCTCAGTTTTACAGCCGCCTGGGCTGAGCCATGCAAACAACTGAAGACAGACCTGGACAAGGTGCAGGGACAGTATGGCACTCAGGTTGATGTCTCCTCCATCGATGTCGACGATCCTAAAAACGAAAAAATCATGGAGCAATACGACGTCAGCCCGATTCCGACAGTAGTCTTTCTGGATGCTGATGGCAAAGTCGTCAATTATTTTGTCGGCTACTCCGCCACCGACGATCTCGACGGTTCAGTCAAGAAGGTCTTGAACAAGGGCTGAAGTTTGCTCGCCTGGAAGCGCAGATATAATAAATCTGTCGCCACTTGAAAGAGCGAACCATCAACAATCTGGCTCAGAAAATTTTTACCGGAATAAGCAATGTCAGATCGATTGGCATTGTCAAAAGAGTTCTCCGGTCGAAAACCAGTCCCAAAGAAATGGCCATTCTGACTTATCTGTTGTGCGGAGCACTGCTGGCAGATTTGCTCGGCGAGATTCTGCTTCATCCCTTGCGCATCGGACACGATCAGGCATTGCACTTCGAAATGGCCCGGCTGCTTCTGCACGGCAACCTGCCATACGTGGACATGCTCGATAGTAATCCGCCCTTGATTTATTATCTCGATACCATACCAGCCGTGGGTTCGCAGTATTTTCAGATCCCTCCCAGCCTGGCTTTCAACTTGTTCGTCTGGCTCATAGCCTTGATCTCCCTTCTGGCTACGGGTCACATTTTGTTCAGACGCACGCATCTCTATCACTTTTTTTATCTGGCACCGCTGTTGGTAGCATTAACAGTGCTCAGCGGTTTCACCGGCTATGAATTCGGTCAGCGCGAGCACCTTTTTGTGTTACTCTATACGCCCTTTTTCTTTTTACGCCTGTATCGGCGCCAGGGCGAAAGCTTTCACCCCGGCGAGTCGATTCTTCTGGGACTGATGGCCGGTCTTGGCACTTGCCTGAAGCACTATTTCGTTTTTGTCGCGGCCGCTCTGGAAATATTCTGGCTTATTCAAGATCGCCGCTACAAGCTGCTCTTCACGCCTGAAGTATATGCAGCCTCCCTGGTTGCTCTTGTATACGTGTTGCATTTTCTGTTTGTGCCGGCAGCCATGAGAGAGGCATATTTTTCCTTCATCGTTCCTCTCTATTCTTATGGGTACATCTTCTGGGATGCAGCCGACATCTTCATTCTCAATGCCTGGGGAGTAGATCGATTGCAAATTCTTCTGGCATTGCTTTTGCTCGCTCAATTGATGCCTCGCCGGTCCAGTTTGCTGCCACCAATTACGGTGTTAACTCTGGCAGCGCTGGTTATTTTCGATTATCAGGGCAAAGGTTGGACCTATCAAGCGATTCCTACAATCTTCGGTGGATTCCTGTTAATCGCTCTGGCTGCCAGCCTTTCACTTAGCTACCTGGCGCGAAAGCTAGGCTCTAATCGAACAATGGCGTTGAGCATTTTGCTCACTTTTGGCTGTACATTCCCCCTGCGCAACTTCAGTCAACATTTGTACGAAGCGCTGCAAGCACCAAGATTTGATTTAGCCCAGGTCGGCTACAAAGGCACTTGCGCCGATTTAGACCTGGCACCTTATGCCAAAACCATTTTGCAATATACAAAACTGGGTGACACCGTCCTTTTCCTGGGTAATGGCGTTTTTCCAGCATTTCCGGCACTGCTGCAAACAAACCGCACGCCAGCTTCCAGACACCTGAATGCCATCGTTCTTTCTTTGTTCGAAATCGTCGAGAATCAAAACCCTCTAACTAAAGAGCACAAACGTCTTTTAGCCTACAAACAGAAAGTGCTCGATCAGTACATAGCAGACATCGAAACCAACCGGCCAAAGCTTATATTCATCCAGCAAGCACCTGTAGAACGTTATCTTGAACCTTACGACTTCAGGTCGACGACATTGCGCGACTACGAAGTTATGAGAGCCGTCGAAGACATGAATGTGTACAGGCGCATCAAGTAGAGCAAAATGGCGAGAACGAAATTCAGAAATCTCAAAAAGCTTTTGTTGTCGACAAGAATGTCACTGACAAACGGTTTTGCCCTCTTCGTTTTTGCCACGTTGCTCTTACAATTCTTGCTCCACCCCATAAGAATAGGCTCGGATCCGGCAGCCTCTTTGCAGTGCGCGAAATTGACCCTGGCTGGCGCCATGCCCTACAAAGACTACCTGGTGCCGCAAACGCCGATGCAGATCTATATGGCATTGTCGCCCGCTGCGCTGGGAAATATTTTCCATCTCGAGCCGATTTTTTGCTTTGATATTTGTGTGCTAATCCTGGCCATCGCTTCGTTCTGGTATACGCACCATTTGGTCACAACAACTAAATACCGGGCAGCACCTGGAGTCGAATTTTCGTTCGCCATTGCCTTTGCCGGTTTGAATCTGATGTTGCTATTCGAATTCGGACAGAGCCAACACCTCTTCCTGCTTCTCGCCGTCCCTTACTTTGTCTTGCGCTGGCTGCGGATGCAAGAACAGCCTTTGACAAAAAGAGACGCCATAGTCACGGGCATTCTCGCTGGTATCGCCTGTAATATCACCCTGTTCTTTCTACCCATGCTTTTAGTGGGCGAGTTGTTCTTACTCGTCTGGCACCGTCGCCCTCGTTTGCTGATCCGGCCAGAACTTCTCAGCCTGCTTGTCTTTACGGCCTTGTATCTGGCTCACATTTGGCTTTTGCCCGCCTCCATTCGGGAGCCTCTGGTCAAATATGTACCGACTCTGAGCTGGTGCCCGTTCATCCTGGATTTGAGACTGCGATTCGCTCCCAATGGCGTTGTCCGCAAAGAACTGATTTATGTATTCGCCCTGACCTGCGCGATCACGATCAGCTTGGGCAGCCGCTTTCCGCGCATTTTCAAAGAACAACCTCTGGCCCCATTAGCAGTTTTGAATGTCTGCGGGTTTTCACTTTTCGTGCTTTTGCAAAGAGGATTTTCTGCTCACGCCGTAGTATTTATGTTCGCTGGCCTGGCAATCGCCAATTTAGCCGTATTCAATCTCAGATTATGGGGCAAAAAACATCCTAAAACTTTGCACAAATGGCTGGCAATCGCTCTCACTCTATTTTTTTGCCGGGTGGCACTGATGCAGACAAGGCGAGACCTGGTAGACATTGCTATGCATCGATTCGATTACATTCGCACTGATTACAACGCCATGTCTGAGATTTTGTATCATCATTCAGGCGTCGACGACGGCGTGCTTCTGCTCACCATGCATGAATACCCCGCTTTTCCCATAATTTTGCAAATGCGGCGGCGGCCGGTGACATTCTTGTTGCACGGCGAACCGCTTCTGCAGATGGGACGCCTGGACAATGAATTGGCGACAATGCTCTTCTTGCACATCAAGCCGTACGAAGACCATGAGAGGCTCCTGACCAGATTGAAGGGCCAAATCCTGACCGAGAGACCAAAACTGATTTTTGTCCAAGGTGAGGAATTACAAACCCAAATGAAACAATCTGGAATTCAAAAAATTCTCGACAATAATTATATTTGCTTCGCCGTCACCGACATCACCTACTATGATAAGAGCCTGGTCAGCAAACAACACGTAACTGAACATTCAGGTTTTCAAGAAAGCACAGAGTGCTACCAACTGAAGGCTCAGCCTAAGGTCTTGGCTAAAGAGAAAGGGACGCATTGATGATCTTAATAACCGGCGGGGCAGGCTATGTCGGCAGCCACTTTCTCAATCGCTTGCTGAACAGTGACACCAAATACGACGTCATCGTCCTGGATAATCTTTCCGAAGGGCATAGAGAAGCGCTTTCTTACTTCGGCAAAATCAAATTCGTCGCAGCCGATACAGGCGATGTCCAGGCGCTCACGAATGTCTTCGAGAACAACAAAATAGACGCAGTCGTCCACTTCGCCGCCAACGCCTACGTGGGCGAGTCGCAATACAAGCCATTCAAATACTTCAATAACAACGTTGTCAATTCGATCAGGCTCTTCGAATGCATGGAAGAACATGGGGTCAAAAAAATCGTCTTCTCCTCTTCGTGTGCGACTTACGGCAGAATCAATTACAATCCCGTCGACGAGATGCATCCGCAGAAGCCCGTCAACACCTACGGATTAACCAAGCTGATCATCGAACAAATCCTCAATAGCTTGGCTTCGACTTCCGGCTGGTCATATGTCGCATTGCGCTACTTTAACGCCGCCGGCGCCGACGAAAAAGGCTTGATCGGCGAAAGCCACGAACCCGAAACTCATCTTATTCCCCGCATTCTGCAAGCAGCAATTGGCAAAATCGATGCCGTCGAAGTACACGGAGATGATTACGAAACTGAAGACGGCAGCTGCGTCAGGGATTATGTCCACGTATTCGATCTGGCTGACGCGCATCTGGCAGCCCTCGATCTCGTGATCAATAAAAATGTCGCGGAAGCCGTCAATCTTGGCACCGCGGTTGGAGCCTCGGTCAAAGAAGTAATCGAAAAGTGCCAAGCGGTGACCGGGCGCGAAATTCCGGTAAAAATGGGACCGCGCCGCTTCGGCGATCCACCGACCTTAGTGGCTAATTTCGAGAAAGCGCATAAATTGCTTTCGTGGCAACCCCGTCATTCGCTTGATGACATCATCAATTCAGCCTGGCAATGGGAGCAAAACCGTCGGTATTAAAGCCAGCGCTCTAAATCTTGCAAAAATTCTGCTAATCTAAAGGCTAGGCAACCGGGGAAGTGCCCTGGTTTGACTTTCTGAATCCCTGACGGTTTACTAATGACAGAAAAAGTCGCCATCATCATAGGCGCCGGCCCGGCCGGTCTAACGGCGGCATACGAGCTCCTCTTAAGAACAGACGTGAAGCCGATCATCCTCGAAAAGAGCGACTACCACGCAGGCGAGATGGTTTTGAAGCAGGTGATTGAGGGCTTCGGGCATCGGCCATCGCGCG